>JAXHSX010000064.1:0-22448 GCA_034190625.1 Chloroflexota bacterium | reverse complement strand
CTAGCGGCGGACTGCTGTCCCTGGGGCATCCCCTGAGTGCCAGCGGTGCACGTCAGATAGCTGAACTTACCTGGCAGTTAAGGGGACAGGCGGGTGAGAGGCAAGTGCCTGGTGCTAAGGTTGGATTAGCCCACATGCTTGGTGGTACGGTGCCGCTTCTGGATGGAGGCGCTTGCGGTATCACAATACTAACAAGGTAAGCGAGTAGGAGAAGCAGTGAAGAGCTTAGTAGCAAGATTCAATGAAATAGAGGAAAGTAGGAAATTCCTTACATCGGGAAGAATTTCAGAAATAGAGAAGCAGCATAATAAAGGCAAGCTGACTGCTCGCGAAAGGATAGGAAAACTCCTTGATCCGGGAAGCTTTGAGGAGATTGACCTATGGAGTGGAGCCTACAAAACGGGCTTCGATATAGATGAAATGGAAATTCCTGGGGATGCTGTGGTTGTAGGAAGGGGGGAGGTGAATGGTCGGCCTATCTATCTTTGGGCACAGGATTACACTATAGTGAATGGAACAATGGCGCGAATACATATAGCGAAAATAGTAAGGGTGATGGAGAAAGCTCTTGTGGAAAGAGTTCCCATTGTGAGTATCTATGATTCACAAGGACCCAGGATTCAAGATATGGTGGTAGCCCATGGTGAGTGCAGCTATAGCACAATGCTAAGATTTTCAACCATATCTTCGGGTGTGATCCCCCAGATTTCGTTGATTATGGGTCCCTGTATTGGAGGAGCAGCGCTATTGGCAGCGATTTCAGATTTTGTATTTATGGTAAGAAATACAAGCTATATGCATGTGGCATCGCTACCCCAGGGCATGAGCAACGAGGAGTATGGTGGGTCTAGAATGCATTCACAGGTGAGTGGGAACTGTGATGTGCTTGCTGAGAATGATGAAGAGTGCATGCAAGATGCCAGGTTATTGCTTGGTTTTCTACCGCTAAACAATGCTCAACTTTCTCCTATGATAGATACTCAAGATGACCCAAATCGTATAGATGAACAGTTGATGGAAATGGTTCCCTCTGATACTACCAAGTGGTTTGATATGCGTAAAGTGGTCAAACAAATAGTAGACGATGGTTGCTACTTTGAGATAAAAAGAGATTATGCTCCCTGCCTTTCAATAGGATTTGCCTCATTTGACGGGCAAGTAGTGGGAATATTAGCCAATAACTCAATGTATAAAGCAGGCTGTATGGATGCCAGAAGCTCTGATAAGCACGCACGGTTCAACCGGTTCTGCGATGCTTTTAATATTCCATTGCTCTATCTTGCTGACTGTCCAGGTTTTCTACCCAGCGTTGAAGAAGAGAAAGCAGGAATACTGCGGCACGGATGTATGGTGATACATGCGGTGGCAGAGGCCACAGTGCCTAAGATTTTGATTGCGGTAAGAAAACTCTATGCTGGAGCACAATTAGCTATGCCAACTAACATACAGAAGGTCGATCGTATATTAGCTTGGGCAAGTGCAGACCGAGGCGGAATGGGGGCACCAGAGCTAACCTCAGTGATTTACAAAGGAAGGTTAGATCGAGCTAAAAGCTCTGAAGAACGTGAGAAGATATGGAGAGAAGGAATGGAGAGAATGGAGGGAACGCTGGAGCGATTTCGGTTGATATCAAATGAAGACTTCATCGATCCCCGTCAGACCAGGCGAGTCATAATTAAAACGTTAAGGCAGTTAGGTAATAAAAAGATAGAGAGGCCGCCACGGAAGCATGAGAACATGAATTTGTAAGGAAGCAGGATAGAAAGAAGCCATGTTAGATAAAGTTCGGAAAATAGAGGAGCAAAGGCAAAGATATTCCTTGGGCGGAGGCTTGGATGCTATAGAGAAGCAACACCAGAGGGGTAAACTGACCGCTCGGGAGAGGATGGATCAATTATTCGACCCAAGCACCTTTCATGAGCTTGAATTATGGGCGCTACCCTTGAGGACAGGATTCGAGATTGATGACAAATTCAGCCCGGCGGATGCTGTGGTTATAGGATATGGGAACGTTGCTGGGCGTACTGTCATGGCTTATGCCCAGGATTTTACAGTTCTGACTGGAAGTCAATCTGCAGGGCAGATCAACAAATTGACCAAGGTGATGGAGACAGCTGTAGAGATGATGATTCCTTATGTAAGCATTGTGGATAGCTCAGGAATCAGGCTTCAAGATGCAATGGGTGAACCTGGTCCTCGATCTCCTATGGATGGAGCAGGGCTACATGGGCCAGGCTCGCTTATGTACTCCCCGCCGTGGGCATCGGGAGTTGTGCCCCAAATTGCGGTAATGCTTGGTGCCCAGGTTGCTGGTTCATCTTATTCCCCTATATTGACGGATTTTCTTATTATGCGTCGCAGTCCGGCGGTTTTCATGTCTCTAGCCTCTCCTCCGGTTATTAGAGAAGTCACTGGAGTCGAAGTCGGTTACCAGGAGATAGGCGGAACGATGCTTCATGCTGAGGTAAGTGGGACATGCGATATTGTGGTTGATAGCGATGAGGAGGGATTAGAAAAATGCCGAAAGCTGCTAGGCTTCCTGCCATCGAATTGGAAGGAGAAACCTCCGGTTATCGACACTGGGGATAGTCCTGGTCGAAAGGAGGAGTTTTCCGATCTAGTTCCTATTCAATTATCACAAGGATATGATATGCATAAAATTATCTCCCGAATAGTGGATAATGGCGATTTATTGGAGATAAAGTCCCTTTATGCCAAGAATGTAATAGTATGTTTTGCCCGATTGGGCGGCCAGAGTGTAGCAATTATAGCCAATAATCCACAGGAAAAACTAGGAGCTATGGATATAAATTCCTCTGATAAGATGGCAAGATTCATCCGATTTTGCGATGCTTTCAATATCCCTTTGATTTTCCTGGTAGATACAATAGGGTATGTACCAAGTATGGAGGAAGAACGAGCAGGATTGGAGAGACATGCTGCTAAGGTACCTTATGCCATTTGCGAAGCCACCGTTCCAAAAATCACTATCTACGTGAGGAACTGCTCGAGATGGGGTGAACTTGCCATGTGTACTGGGCAAATGGGTGCAGATTTGGTGCTTGCCTGGCCCAATGCTCAGATTGGAAACATAGACCCCGAGGTAGCAGTGGACACTATCTATGCTAAGGAAATAGAGGCAGCGATAAACCCTAATAAGGTTCGCCAGGAGAGAATCAAAGAATTTATCAGCCGATACAACAATTTGTACCATGCCGGGGCACGAGGGCTGATCCAAGACATCATTGACCCGCGGGATACCAGACTCCTTCTGATAGAGGCATTGGGCTGGTTTGCCCATAAGGCAAAGGATAGGCCTGAGAAGAAGCACGGAAATATTCCCCTTTAAACTACAGCAAAATAAAGGAGGTGAAAAATGAGTTATCAATGGATTGTTTTAGAGAAGGAAGAATCAATTGCCACTATAATTTTAAATCGCCCTGATAGGATGAATTCACTTATCCCGCCAATGAGGGTAGAAATAAGGCACGCCATTGAAGATATAGCAGCAGACGATACTATCAGAGTGTTGATTCTTACCGGTACTGAACGTGCTTTCTGCGCCGGAGCGGATGTAACCACTGTAGCTGAGCAGACTGAATTAGCAGAAGATGAGCCAGGAAGGGAGCGGTTGCTACAACCAATAGCTACAGGGCGTATTGTGTTTGCCCTACAGAAGTTGAACAAACCCACTATCGCAGCGATAAATGGTGTTGCCGCTGGTTCTGGCACTGCTCTGGCCTTAGCTTGTGACATAATAGTTGCCTCAGATCAAGCCAGATTCCGCATTGCTTTTACTAGAATGGGCTTGTCTCCCGGTGATGGAGTCAGTTATTTTCTCCCGCGGGCTGTAGGACTACATAAGGCTCTGGAACTTGTCTATACTAATGAGATAGTAGAGGCTGTGGAAATGGAAAGAATAGGGCTGGTGAATAAGGTAGTGCCTCATACGGAATTAATGAAAGTAGCTAAAGAGATGGCGGTCAAGATTGCTCAAATGCCGCCGCTGACTCTGGCTCTGGCAAAGCAAGTTGTGTATCAAAGCGATGCTGCTGCTGACTTCGAATCTCAAATGACCTCGGAGATGTTCAGAATAAAGGTGCTCCAGGAGACTGAGGATCATAAAGAAGCAGCGAGATCTTTTATCGAGAAAAGACAGCCAGTATACCGGGGAAGATAGAAATACATTGCTAGTGGATACATAAATGAGGCTAGCGCATTAGGCTAGGTAGCCAGGTGCTTAATGCTGGTACATAGGTGCATATTATCATGCCTATTAGCAGCACGATCATAAATGGTATCACCCCTTTAATTACATCCTCGAGAGGTGCTTTAAACAGGCCGCTGGTTAAATAAAGGTTTACGCCAACGGGAGGAGTAGTGGCTGCCAGCACTACGGCAGTAGTCATAATCACAGCATACTGATAGGGATGAACGCCCATAACTGTGCATACTACACCAAAGAGGATAGGAACAGTCACATAGGTGATAATGATAACCTCAGCGAAGAAACCGATCAGGATATAAAATACCATGATTACCAGCAGGAAAATGGGGAGAGACACGTCTAAGCCAACCACCAAGCTGGTCAGCATGTGAGGGATCCTGGCGTAGCTCATTATCCTGCCGAAGATTATAACCGAGCATACCAGGAGGAATATCATCCCGGTGGTGCGCAATGTGTCCTTACCGCCTTCCATTATCGCCTTTGGTGATAGAGTCCGAGTAGCGAGACCGGCGACTGCAGCATAAAGAGTAGCGATCAAAGAAGCTTCGGTAGGGGTGAAGGTGCCTGTGTATATGCCGCCGAGAATAAGCACTGGCATAAACAGAATTGGCAGTGCTTTAACGAATGACCTTCCCCTTTCACCCCAGGAAGCAGATGGGTGAATGCCCCATTTATTCCGCCAGCAAATAATCCCTGAAGCGATCATCAGCATCACTCCGATCATTATCCCTGGTATGAGTCCAGCCATAAACAGGTCAGCAATCGGGGTCTCGGTAAGCGAGCCGAAAAGGATCATTGGTATGCTGGGCGGGATTAATACTCCGAGTTGAGCTGAAGCGGCGATCAAGCCGAGGCAGAACTTCTTATCATAGCCTAGCTCAAGCATTCTGGGCACGATTATTATGCCGATGGCTGCCACGGCTGCCGTCCCCGAGCCTGTCATGGCACCAAATAACATGGTGGAGACAATAAGCACTATGCCTAAACCGCCCGGGACATGTCCGATTAAGGAATCGATGAAATCAACCAGAGATCTTGAGAGTCCTCCCTTTCCCATTAACATCCCAGCCAGGATAAAGAATGGGACTGCCATCAGCACATAGGAGTCGAGAGCTGAAAACATCATGTGAGCTACATTGGCTAGCGGGGCACCGGCATATAAGGTATTGAGCACAGATCCTCCGGTAACAAAGCAGACGAATAGAGGAACTCCTAGAAAAAGGAGACCAAAGATTATCACCAAACCAAGGACTAACATTATTTCTCCTCGGGCATCTCCTCAGATTTGGGGAAGAATAACCGGCAAACCCTCTCCAGATAGTAAAAGGAGAGGAAAACAAATCCTATGGGGAAACTCAATTTTACCACCCATATCGGGTAAGGAAGATCGGAATAGCTTACTTCACCCATTCCATAGCTGAAGAGGACCACTTTGATAGAGATGATAACAAGGAATATCGATGCCGCAAGCCCTAGCCACTCGGTAAACCAATCGAGTATTTTTTTAAAGCTGCCACTCCTGTTGCGAACCAGGAAATCTATTTTGATATGCTCGTTATACCTTGTAGCCAGCCCCATAATCAGGTAGATGGCATATAGTGTTATATAAATAAAGAGCTCCTCAGCCCAGTTTTGAGTAATACCGAAAAAATAGCGGGAAAATATTTGCTCCAATCCCAGTAATAAAGCTATGAAAAGGAGGATGGTGCAGAAGTTATCGAGAAACTTTTCCCCAAAATTACCTAATTTGGTTATTATCCGCATTTCTCTCCACTATATTCGGTGGCTCCGTTTTATCGAAGTCCATTTCCATCACAGGGGTTTGAAAAAACCTGTTAAAGTAGATTCTTGGTTAGGGGAGGTTTAGAGCCTCCCCTAACCAAGGTCAATCAAATGTGACAAACTTTCCTTTCTAGTCAGGGATATTAAATCTTAAAGCCAGAATACTTTTCTGCCGCTGCCTTGAACTCAGCGGGCCACTTTGGAGAGTAAGTCTTGAGAAATTCCTCAGCTACAGCATCCATCCAGAGCTGATTCTCCTTCGGATCTACCACATCGAGCAGAAGGTAGTTCTCCGCAAGCTTCTCCTGGAGGAACTCCGTTGCCTCCGCATCCATGTTAGCCAAGTCTTCTCTATCCGACCACTCTCTGGCTTCTTGAGCACATTCCTCTAATAGATTGCGCATATCATCGGGAAGGCTGTCCCACCACTTGAGATTGGCGAATAAGTCGACGCTCCAAACCCATAACGGTCCATAGCGAGTAGTATATGGGCAGACCTGCCACCAGTTTTGTGAATAAATAGCGATGTTTCCTGTGTGGGTGCCATCAACCATCCCTGTTTGCATAGCGGTGAAGGCTTCGGCAATAGATATAGAGACTGGGTCAGTATGTAGAGCTCTACCCCACGGCTCCAAGGCGGGGGGACACCTGAATTTAAGTCCATCGTGGGACGGTATGGTGGGCAGGGGTCTCCTGGCGTTAGTGTCGGCAATATATATTTGGGAGGAACAAGTAGCATCTAAAGCATGAATCCCAGCCTCATTCAACTGCTTCTTGATAATTCCCCCGCCGTTAGGATCATTCCAGAAGGGAAGCCATTGGTCCATGCTTTTCCACATGCCGAAGATTATCCCTATTGAGCAAGCTGGTGCGACACCCATATAGGCGTAAGAAGCAAAGGAATGCATCTCCACAGCTCCAGAAGCTACGGCATGAGGCTCCTCCTTTTGGGGATAAAGCTGAGAGCTGGGGTAGGTATCTATCTTTATCTGATCAGTCTTTTTCTCAACCAACTCTTTGAATTTCTCGGCCAAATTGGCTCTAACGTCCCCGGGATGGTAGCTATAAATTAGCTTAATTTTGTAAACTTCCGCAGGCTTTTCCGGAGGTTTTTCTGCTGGTGGTTTTTCTACAGGTGGCTTCTCCGGTGGGGCAACTGGTTCCTTAGCACAACCAAGAGGGGAAAGAAGTAAAGTCAAAGCCATAACTACAGCTACTAGTAAATAAACTTTCCTTTTCATTTGCACCTCTTTTCGTTAGTTTTTATTCCCTTTTTTATAATAAGCATAGTGATGTCATTCTGTCAATACTTTTATACTGGCTTTTTATTTTTCATCTTTACCTCCTTTGGTTGAGTGAGGCTGTTTAATTTTGATTTTCCGTTTAATTTTAGCATTCTCTGAGGTCTTCACCCCCACATTCTCTTGAAGGGACAAACCATCAGGTCTGTCCCCTTTGAATTCGGACAGGTTTTTAAACCTGTCCCTATATTTTTGAACACCATGTTAAATTTGCTTCTTATTCAAATATACCTTCATCCAAAAGGGAGACAAATTCCTCCTCAGACTTTCCCAAAATTTTGGTAAACACAAAGTGGCTATGCTGTCCCAGGCATGGTGCCGGGGATTTAAGCTCAGCCGGGGTTTTTGATAGACGGCACGCCACAGCCTCATAGGTATGTGGGCCGATAACCGGATGCTCTAGCACTTCAAAATGTCGCCTATGCTTGAGTTGAAAGTCGCGATGTAAGTCTTCAGCTTTCTCCACTACTCCAGCGGCTACCCCTTTGGCTTGCAATATCCACATCACCTCCTCGGGGGAATAGTTTACTGTCCATGACTCTATCAACCTCTCCAGCTCAGCTTCGTTTTCCTTTCTGGAAAGGGAAGAAGAAAATTTGGTATCCTTGGCCCAATGGGGATTGTCTATGCACTGGCACAAAGAAAGCCAATCGTCTTCGCTGGAAACAGCAATGACGCACCATCTGTCGTTGCCACGGCAATGAAAGGCACCGTGAGGACAGGCACAAGGGTCAGCATTACCTTCCGGCTCTTTCGTCCTACCGTTTGCTTGGTAATCCAACATAGCTACGGCAAGAAAATGGATGCCAGATTCAGCTTGAGATTGGTCGATATGCGTGCCCTTACCAGTGAGACGCCGATGTTCCAATGCTGCCAGGAGCGAGATAATGAGATAGCGATGAGCGATAAAATCGGTATAGGCGGCATAGGGGCCTAAAGGCTCTCTATCAGGCCAACCTACGATATAGCCAAAGCCAGCCATCACCGCCCCTTGAGCACCAAAACCACGAAATTTAGCATAGGGGCCATACTGACCCTGCTGAGAGGTGGACGCCATTATAATTTCCGGCTTTATCTTTTTGAGTTCCTCATAATCCAACCCCCATCTTTTCATCATTCCAGGCACATAGCTTTCTACTACTATATCAGCCCATTTTACCAGTTCCTTAGCAATTTCCACTGCCTTGGGCTTGTTAAAATTAAGTGCCATACCGTATTTGTTGGCATTGTAGTTAGTAAAGTAACCGGAGCGATCCAAGCCTGGTACGCCATCCTTGAAAGGGCTGGAGGTTCTCAGCACATCGGGGTGAGTGACAGATTCCACATGAATCACAGTGGCTCCGTGATCGGCAAGATACCTCACTGCTGTTGGACCCACTCCTACCCAACTGAGGTCCAGAATATTTATTCCTTTCAACGCAGATGCCGGGGCGTTCATCTTCATCTTGCTCATATTATCCCCTTATCTTTCAGCGTCGCTATCTCCTCCTGGGATAGACCTAACTGACCATATATCTCCTCATTATGCTCTCCAAGCAAAGGGGCGCGCTGAGTTACCTGCCATAGGGGTTCGGTTGATTTACAAGGGGCTCCAGGATAGGCTAGTGCTTCGTTTAGATCAGGGTGATATGTTCTCTCCCAGTAATTTCTAGCGGCGAGCTGTGGACTTTCTATGATGTCTTTTACTGAACTTATTGGGGCACATACCAAACCTTTATGTAAGGCGAACTCCAGCATCTCTTGTTTGGTTTTGGTCTTGATGAAGTCTACTATGGGAGGTAACAAACGATTGGCCATCTCCTCACTATATCCGGCGGCATCGAATTCGTCCCAGTCAAAGCCTCTCAGTAGTTCCGTCGCTTTCCCTTCTTCATCCATCCATTGCACCAAAGCTCGCTGTCCCTTGCTGAAAGCAATGCCACCGATAAAGTAAAGCATGATGAAGCCATCTCGGCAGGGAAACAGCATCCGAATGCGGTATGGACCAAAGGGTCGCCATGAGCCTTGTCTAGTTATATTTATACGGTTGAGGTTCCAGAAAACTTGATTATGAAAGCCTTCCCAGGCGATACATTCCTGTGCTGAGACATCCACATATTGACCCTCGCCTGTGTTCAGCCTGTGCCAGTGGGCAATGAGCATGCCTACAGCAGCCTCCACCCCGGCATGGAGATATGCTTGAGGCGCAGATAAACGTAAGGGAGCCCTGTCAGGGTCGCCACAAAGGTTCATCTCGCCACCCATTGCCATACATACGATATCTGGAGCCTTAAATTGGCTGTATGGGCCATCTTGTCCAAAGCCGGTGACGGAAGCCATGATAATCTGAGAATTAATTTTACTGATCTCTTCGTAGCCTAGATGCAATTTACTTATATAACCTGGGGTAAAGGATTCCACTAAAAAATGAGCTGATTGTACTAGCTTTCTAAAGATTTCCTGTCCCTCTCTGGTATCAATATTTAAGGTGATACTCTTTTTGCCAGTATTGTAGGCAAACCAGAAAAGACTTCTCTCCAGGTGTGGTTCGTCGTGAAAGAAAGGACTGCGGGACCTTGTTTTATCTCCCTCGGGTTCCTCAAGTTTGATAACCTCAGCTCCTAAATCAGCAAATACCTTGCCGCATATTGAAGCTTCATCAGTGGTTAGATCTACCACCCTGTAATTAAACACTAACCCCTTTATTAAGCAGAAGAATCTGAAAGGAAATACACTCTAGCTACGGTAACTTTGTATTTATATCATGTATTTACCTAATTCGTCAAATCTTTGATTTTGTTGTGTTGATGAGCTATGTCATAAGTCAAACATCAATATGCGTGTTCTATCCCAGCATCATTGCTCCTGTACAACCAAGTAAACACAAGCAGGTGACGATTGCCCCAGCAATGATTACCCCCAAGAGGATAGACAAGAAAGAGTACCAAAACTTTAACCCTAATAGGAAGGCAATGATTGACCCGGTCCAGGCACCGGTAAAAGGAGAAGGAATAGCAACAAATAATGTCAAGCCAATCCGTTCGTACTTCTCGATAATTTTTCCCCGTCGTCGGGTATACTGAAAAACCCAGTTAACCAATTTTTCGCCTATCTTGAAGCGACTGGCTACCTGAGCCAGTCTTTACAGGAAAAGCAATAGAAGAGGTGCCGGCACCAAGTTACCTGCAACGGACAAAAAGAATGCCTCATACCAGGGTATATGGAAGTGGAATATAGCTATTGGCAAAGCTCCTCTAAGTTCTACTACTGGCAAAGCCGCTATGATTACCGTTATCAGTTTGTGGGAAATATCCCAGCTAAGAAGTTGTTCCATCATGTATAGTTGTTATTCAAAATGATAGCATAAGCATTCGAATGCTCCGATATCATATCTATGTTGCCGACATCGTTTCTTCTGATGGGGGATGTCGGATTATAATGATAAAATAAATACATGCCAGCAAATTTGCCACCACAATATTTAGAAGCCGAGAAGCGATACCGCTCAGTTAAGGATCCTGAGGATAAAATTGAAGCTCTGCAAGCTATGCTGGCAATTATGCCCAAACATAAAGGCACTGACAAGCTACATGCTGAGCTAAGGCGGAAAATTGCTAAATTATCTCAGGAGACAGAAAAAAGGTATGCTACAGCACGAAGATCTGGCTTCTACATTAAAAGGGAAGGGGCAGGACAGGTGATACTAACAGGATTTACCAACGTGGGCAAATCGCAAATATTAGCGGCGTTGACTAAGGCGACTCCTGAAGTAGCTGTTTATCCTTTTACTACCAAGATACCTATTATAGGAATGATGAAGTTTGAGGACGTCCAGATCCAATTGGTGGATACACCGCCTATAGGACACAAAGAAATACGAGTTTTGTTCGCTAACACTCTGAGAGGTACCGATCTCATTGCTATCGTAATAGACTTGTCCCTGGAACCACTAAGCCAGTTAAGGAATATTCTCCAAGAATTGAAAGAAGCGAGAATAGAGTCAGAGTGCATGGGGAAAATAACCCCAGGAAGCTACCCTAAGAAGATGTTTATTATAGGGAATAAGAAGGATAGGGATGGTTCAAATGGCAATTGGGAGATATTACGCTCGCACTATGCTAGCTTTTTCACTATGGTTTTTATTTCAGCTAAGGAAGGCGATGGGTTGGAAGAACTTAAAAGGACAATTTACCACACACTTGACATCATCCGCGTTTACACTAAAACTCCTGGCATAAAGGCTGACTTAAGTGACCCTATGATATTGCGGAAAGGCAGCTCGGTAGAGGAAGCGGCTGGGGACGTCCATAAGGACTTTCGCAATAAACTGAAATATGCTGTGGTCTGGGGTTCAGGAAAATACGAGGTACAGAGAGTAGGCAGGAAACATATACTTCAAGATAGAGATATAATTGAGTTTCATGCCTGAGGATTATACAATTTCATTTCAAAATATCCTTACATAAACTACTCGTTTGATCTCAGCTCGTCATTCACAGCCTCTTTAATTCTGTAGAGGTAACAGGTATTATCTCTTTAGCGAGTATACGGCGATAGTATGATTTGGATTGATATAATGCCACCACCGGGTTATGACCAAAAACCCTGTCCTTTACTGCGAAAACGGTGCAAGGGGCTTGAGATTGTTTCAGAAAAAGAGAATCATGCCCGACACATAGACAAAGCATAATATTGAGGTCAGTGTGAGCATCGTTGAGTATATCTGCCTGGGCTATAGGGTGGCACATTGCCTCAAATCTGCCGGGGGCAACCTTTTCATCGTCTCTTATCCCTAGATCTTCTTTAGGTACAGAACCGCACTTACAGCATACTGAGACTACCTCGAACCCCTTATTCTCTAATATTGGTACCAGCAATCCAGCCTCGTAGGTTACACCACCACAGAATGCAACTCCTAGCTTCTTATAACCCATCTTGATGGCGAATTCCACGATCTCCTCCAATCGACTCTTAATAGGGGAATACCCCTTCGGGGCGAAAGGAACCTTGGCATATCCTTGACCCTCCTGTATGGAAGCTTGGCGGGCGAATTCTTGGAGTTCCTCGCTGAAACATTTCTCAGTAGCTCTCTTTATTAATCCCTTTTTAATCTTTGTGGGACAATTGTCTGGACCTTCTTCCCACGCAGGGCTATTGCATACCGGTCTTGGACACTTGGCGCAATTAACTTCAGTCACTTTTCCTCCTTTATTACTCCTCTTTTATTTTCCATAAATCTCTAGCCAAGGCTTCTGTAAATTCTCTATTTTCGAGCCTTCTCTGCCAGGCAAAAGGGATCTCTGTTGCTCCCCACCATGCACCAGCGATTGCTCCTGTCATTGCTCCGATAGTATCAGTATCTCCACCCAGGCTTACAGCATAAACTATAGCTTCAGTAAAACTGGAATTAGCCAGGAAAGAATAGATGGCAGTAGGCACTGAGTTGAAAGCCTCTACTCCATTTCCCAATTCCTTAACTATCTTCTTTCTATCTTCTTTTTTATCCAATAATCTTTCTATATTTTCCAGTTTCTTCTTGTATAGCTCACACTCAGTGAATTCCTTTAGTTTATCGAGAAACTGCGGCTCTTCTTTTAAGGCCAAAGCTATGGCGTAAGCTTCTAGGGTTGCCCCCTCTATTGCTAAAGAATTGGTGTGGGTAATTTTGCTTGACTTATAGGCTATTTCTCGCAGCTTTTCCTGATCTTCGTAGTAGAAGAGAGCTACTGGAGCAATTCTCATCGCCGCTCCGTTACCAAAAGAACCTCCAAGATATATTTCCTCCGCAGCCTTATCCCAACTTATCCCTTGCTTTATTAGATTGAAAATGCGGGGTGGGCCTGAGCCGTAACCTCGCCAGGGTTCTCTTTCATAGTTCTTGATAAAAGTTTGTGCCATGTGTTCTCCATCAAATCCATGGCGGTGAATCAATGACTCAGCAATGCCCATCATCATTGCAGTATCATCTGTATATCTTGGACCAATCTCTCTTACCTCCTGAAAGCCGCTAAATCCTTCTCTGCCTGCGCCTAAGGAATCTCCTATCGCAGCTCCAACTAAGGTACCAATAAATTTTGCCAGGGTTAGCTTTCTGTGATTCGTGGACATTACTAATAGAAGAACTTAATTAAATTTTACCCTATTTTTGTCTTTATTTCCTATGCCCAAATTCTCTATAATCAGAATAGGTTGATAGAAAAAGTAAGATTTACTAGCGGTGCGCTTTCCCTCGAAGGGATATTGAACACACCTGAAGGTTCAGTCTCCTTCCCTGCAGCAATAATTTGCCATCCACATCCTCTCTATGGTGGCAGTATGGATAATAATGTAGTTAACAGTCTTTTTATTGCCTTATCTCGGATGTCCTTTGTCTTGCTTAAATTCAACTTTCGTGGGGTGGGGGGCAGTGAGGGAAAATTTAGTCACGGAGCAGGAGAACAGGAAGATACTGCTGCAGCTATTTCCTTCATAAGCTCAGTAAAAGGAATAGACTTAGAGAAAATAGCAGTTGCTGGCTATTCAGCAGGTGCTGCTTTTAGCCTTCCCGTTGCTTCTAAGGACGATAGGGTAAAAGCTTTGGTAGCGATCTCTCCACCACTCGGTATGTCCGGCTTTGAATTTTTACGAAATTGTGTTAAACCAAAACTACTAATCTCAGGAAGCGAAGATAGTTTCACACCATCATCTCTCTTTCTCGAATTCTGTCAGATGCTACCTGAGCCAAAAGAATATCACGTTATTAAGACGGCAGATCACTTTTGGTGGGGACACGAGGGCACAATCACCGCTAAGGTTATTCCGTTTCTCAACTCAGCACTGCAGTCGCAAGAAAAAAAGAAACCCTCATAACCCGAAGAGTCACTACGAAGTACGAAGACTTCGAGCTTATCTGTCGTTGCGAGCGAAGCGAAGCAATATAATTCACCGGACCATGGAGATTGCTTCGTCGATATCGCTCCTCGCAATGACACGCTAAGTTATTTCATACTAAAAACCTGCTATTATAGCCGGTGGCATTGACATCCCAAAGACAAACGTCTATATCAGGTCAGAACGCAGAAATTCTTCTATCGCTAATAAAGCAGTTAGATTTCTTCTAACTCAAAGGAGTAATTTTCTATGACAGGATTGGCTAGTAACTTGCGGCACATTTGATCAGCTTGCTCTTGAGCTTTGTCTGCATCTTCCTGGTTTATTTTTACTTCCATATATTTTCCGGCACGCACGCTGATTACATCAACGAAGCCCAGGTTGTGCAGTGCACCCTTTATGGTCAAGCCTTGAGGATCATTGACCGTGGGTTTTAGACTAATATAAACTTTAGCTAAATACATTTAACACTCCTTCAGTTTATCAATTACTACCAGCCTGTATTATAAGATATGCTATGCCGTTTTTTCTATCTATTTTATTACACAATAAGTTTACTCGCTATTTTGGCTACACGCTATAAGCAGAGGTGTAGGATCACTCATTGCCAATAAATCCATCTTTTTTGCTATAATTAATCAACACTCTTGATTGGAGACTGTTAATATAGTATCGGTAAAGTTTTAAGGAGCAATCGGTAGCTCGAAGAAAACCGAAACGCTTTTCATAGTTGGCTAGATAGTGGGGAAGGTACTATGATAACTTTACATAAAGATTCATAAGGTAAGCAACTATGAAAGGCGTTTGTTAACAAAGGATTCCAATGATCTGCCGAATTTACCTGGAAGCGAGCTGCTGAACAGACCCTTAAATGTATCGCGATCTTGAGAAGAATATACGAACAAACAGGAAGTCAAATTAATTAAGGGAGAATAAAACAACTAAGGAGGTAACACTTTGCCCATTTATGAATATGAATGTAGGTATTGCTCAGTCCGCTTTGAAATCAAGCGGACTTTTAATGATGAATCAAAGGTAATCTGTCACCGCTGTGGGGGTGAGACACGCCGTGTCTTCTCACCAGTGCCTATAATCTTCAAAGGCCCAGGTTTTTACTGTACAGATAATGCTGGATAGACATAAGTCTTGATATCTTCCTGCCTCTAACTCAATCATCTTCGACATGCGAGTAATTTGTTCTTCCGAAAGCGGTGTTCGGAATTTGAGACAGCTTGCTTGCATCCGAACCAGTTCGATTATGCCCTGATTTACAGCTATGTTTGCTTACTCAACTTTTATCGATGAAGCACAAGACCTACCCTATGAGATGCTTTAAATGATTTCTTCTGTTAGCCTGCTATATACCTCGCGGTATCTTTTCGTTGTTCCTTCGATTATCTCTTGGGGTAACATGGGTGCCGGTGGCTCTTTGTCCCATCCTGAAGCCACCAGCCAATCACGAACCGGTTGCTTATCGAAACTGTCTTGCGAAACGCCGACATTGTATTGACTGGCATCCCAAAAGCGACTGGAGTCGGGCGTCAATAATTCGTCTATAAGAGCTAGCTTTCCATCTATAAGGCCAAACTCGAACTTGGTATCGGCGATTATGATGCCCTTAGCCTTGGCATAATTACGGGCGTAGGTATAGATAAGCAAACTCTTCTCCTCTAAGTCTGAAATCAGGTCCTCTACGCCAAGATCTCTTATATCCTGGGGAGTTAAGGGACGATCATGTTCCACATCGCTCTTGGTAGTAGGTGTAAAGATGGGTTGAGGAAATTCCTCACTTTCCCTCATATTAGAGGGCAAATCAATATCGCCGACTTTCCCAGTATGTTTATATTCCGCCCATGCCGAGCCAGTGAGATAGCCTCGAACAATACATTCCACAGAGATGCGCTCAGCTTTAACCACAATCATGGAGCGACCTACCACGTCTGTTCCGAGTGTAAGCGACGAGTCTGTCTCTCCTTGAGATTGCTTCGGGCTTTCAGCCCTCGCAATGACATCGCTATCAACTATCTTGATGAAATGGTTAGGTATAATATGCTTTGTTTTTTCAAACCAGAAAGCCGAAAGCTGGTTAAGTACCTTTCCCTTATCAGGGATGCCGCAAGGTAAGACAACATCAAAAGCGGAGATACGGTCGGTAGATACAATCAGCAGCCTGTCGCCAAAATCATAAGCATCCCTCACCTTGCCACGACGAAATAAGGGAAGGGGTAAACTAGTTTCTAATAAGATACTCATTATTTAATTATTTGACATAGAAAATTATTTTAACCCCAGTCGCTCAAAGATGCTATCCACATGCTTCAGATAGTAGTTGTAATCAAACAAGGATTCCAATTCGGATTTTGAAATTTGAGCCAGAATACGCTCATCATATTCTAGCAGACCAAGGAAGTTAGTTCTTTCATGCCAGGCTTTCATGGCATTATCCTGCACCGCTTTATAAGCTTCCTCCCGTCTCATCCCCTTGTCTATCAGAGCAAGGAGCACTCTCTGGGAAAAGACTAACCCTTGAGTAAGCTCGATATTGCGCTGCATGTTCTCAGGGTAAACTTTGAGTCCCTTAATTACTGTAGTGAATATGGAGAAAATGTAATCCAATGCCAGACATGCGTCGGGCAAGATTATCCGCTCTGCTGAGGAGTGACTGATATCACGCTCATGCCATAGGGCTATGTTTTCCATAGAGGTTAAGGCATAACCTCGTATGAGTCGGACAAGTCCGCAAACACGCTCGCAGAGTTCAGGATTTCGCTTGTGTGGCATTGCCGAGGAGCCTGTTTGCCCTGCTTCAAAAGGTTCCTCAGCTTCTAGTACCTCCGTGCGCTGAAGACCCCTGATTTCAGTAGCAAACTTTTCCAGAGAGCTGGCAACCAAAGCGAGAGTAGTTACAAACTGAGCATGCCGGTCGCGCTGCACTATCTGACTGGATATTGGTGCTGGTACTAATCCTAATTTATCACAAGCAATCTTTTCCACTTCGGGGGGCACAGTAGCATAGGTGCCTACTGCCCCGGATATTTTACCTACTGATATTTGCTTAGCTGCTTCGGCGAATCTCTGGCTATTGCGCTTCATCTCTTCAGTCCACAGAGCTATCTTCAAACCAAAAGTAGTAGGCTCTGCATGGACTCCGTGGGTTCGACCCATCATAATGGTGTATTTATGCTCGACAGCCTTGTTTTCCAGAACAGGAATGAGTCCATCTATATCTTGTGCCAGAAGAGTGGATGCCTCCTTCAGTTGCAAGCCTAAGGCAGTGTCCATAACATCTGAGGACGTAAGACCAAGATGCACGAAACGAGATTCCTCACCCAGGCTTTCGGAAACTGATTTCAAAAAAGCGGTCATATCGTGATGAGTCACCTTGAGGAAGTCGGCAAAGCGGGCTAGGTCGTAGCTCGCCTTCCTTATTTTGGCTATATCTTCCTGGGGAATCTCACCAAGTTCAGCCCAGGCTTCGCAAGCAGCTATTTCCACCTTCAGCCAGCAGTCAAACTTGGTCTCCTCAGACCACACTTTTTTCATCTGTGGTCTGGAATAGCGCTCAATCATAATGAACCGCTCCCTAGGGCTAACTTATATTTACGATAGTTTTCCTTTATTTCTTCATGCACTATACTTAGAATCTGGGCAGCAAGCAGGGCGGCATTTTTAGCACCGCTTTTGCCAATGCCCACGCAGGCCACGGGCACTCCGCCAGGCATTTGAACTATAGAAAGCAAAGCATCCACGCCTTTAAGGTCGCTGGTGGGCAAGGGAACGCCGATGACCGGCACCGTTGTCCAGCTAGCCAGAATGCCGGGAAGGTGAGCGGCATAACCTGCGGCAGCAATTATAACCTCTATGCCTCGTTCTGCCGCTTGCAATCCATATTCTCGCACCTTCTCTGGATTTCTGTGTCCTGAAATAACGGAGACCTCATACTCAACGCCCAATTGCTTTAGCATATCCATCGCTGGCTGTATAAAGTCGGTATCTGTCTTGCTGCCTATAACTATGCCAACTAATACCATCGTAAGTAAACTCCTAAATTCTAATCTCTAAAAAATTTCTAAATTTATAATCCTAATGCTCAAGATTCAAAGTTTACCCTTTTTACCTCCCTCAAGGCAATATCCTTACGATAATGACAACCATTAAAAAAGATACCAGAGATATTGCTATAAACTTTCGCTCGAGCCTCAGCCAGGTCCTTACCCATGCCAACAACCGTGAGCACTCGCCCACCATCGCTATAGACTACACCATCATCGCCTAGTCTCGTTCCAGCGTGGAAAACCAGTAAATCATCGTTAACTTTTTCCAGACCATTTATGGGGAAGCCGGTCTTGTAGCTACCGGGATAGCCGGCTGAAGCCATAACCACTCCAACACAGGCGCCAGGACTCCACTCTATTTTCAACTGATCAAGATTGCCATCAATCACTGCCAGAAATATATCAACCAAATCGGTTTTGAGCAGGGGCAAGATAACCTGCGTTTCGGGATCGCCAAAGCGGACATTGAATTCCAGCGTCAGTATTTCCCCATCAGTTATTATCAGCCCGGCGTATAGCACACCTTGGTAAATTATTCCTTCATCAGTCATTGCCTTTACCGCTGGTAAGAAGATTTCATTTTGGGCTTTCTCGACCATTTTGGCAGGAAAGAATCCCGGTGGACTATAGCTACCCATACCACCGGTATTAGGTCCCTGGTCATTATCCCAGATCTTCTTATAGTCACAGGCAGGAGGCATGGATGATATTGTTTTACCGTCAGTGAAAGCTATAAGGCTTACCTCTCGACCGGTAATGTATTCGTCAATTATCACTTTATCCCCAGCGGAGCCAAAGATATTCGCTTCCATAATCTCACTGAGAGCTTTATTGCCATCGGCAAGGGAGTTAACGATGATTACTCCTTTGCCAGCAGCTAAACCATCCGCTTTAATAACAACAGGGAACTTTCGCCACTCAAGATATTCACGAGCCTCAGGATAGGAGGTGAAGATAGCACCTTTGGGACAGGGAATGCCATATTTCTCCAGCAAGTTTCTGGCAAAAACTTTACTTGATTCAATCTGAGCGGCTGCTTTAGTGGGACCAAAGGTAGGGATTCCCAAACCATTAAAGTGGTCTACTATACCTGAAGCCAGTGGTGCCTCAGGACCAACTACAACAAGATCAATGCGCTTGTCTGTCGCAATTTTGCCCAAGGCTTCTATATCCGTGGGGCGTATGTTTACATTCTCGGCTATAAGTGCTGTGCCCGCATTTCCCGGTGCCACAAAAATCTTATCCACCCTGGGACTTTGGGCAATCTTCCACACCAGTGTGTGCTCCCTCGCTCCGCCACCAACAACTAATATTTTCAAAGGCTGCTCCTTAGCTAATGCGATGACCAATAATTGTGAACTTTTAATAGTTCATCGGTGAAAAATTCCAAATCACCATTTCCCTTATAGAGACCTAAAGTGCGAGCTAAATCAAAGAATGGCTTGGCTGGTATTCCGTCTTGCTTGTGAACTACCACTACTGAAAGCATCGGACGGTTTTGCTCATGCTCGTGGCAGCAGATTTCTTCTAGCGGTTGCCCCAATCGGCGTCGATTCAAGTGAACCGTATCAGCCAACTCACTGTAAGTGATTTTGCCTCTTGCCCCTGCTACCTCCTTGAGCTTTTCATACAAAGCTTGGTGCATCGTATGCTCTTTTCCATCGCCACACTCGCCTCAAGTTTTGGTCTGTGCACCATAGCGCTCTATGGAATATGTCTCTTTAGTTTTTCCGCCTGAATAGAGTCGAGACCTTGAATTAGCGCGAGCAACTCGGCAACATGCTCCTTTTCCTCTTCGAGGATATGCTCCAATGTAGTGACAGCTTCTTCATTGTCCAAACTCAGGATATGTTCCTCATACTGATTAATAGCTTGCAATTCACCTATCAAGTCCTCCCTGATCATCTCTATATCATCCGCTATGGACATTTCCTCTTCCTCTTCAAACTCTTCGCTAAAAGAATTATTCATCTTTTTCCTCCTTCTTAATCTTATTTTGACTCTTATTCGTAAGTATTCACCTCAATATCACCCTGAAAGAGGCGAGGATATCTAAGATCCTTCGGTCGCTATGCTCCCTCAGAATGACGTTGAGGTAAACGGTTATTCCCACTCTATGGTTGCTGGTGGTTTGCTGGTTATATCATAGACCACTCTATTGATATTAGGCACTTCGTTAACTATACGGTCGGATATTTTTGCTAATAGCTCGTGGGGCAATCGTGCCCAATCAGCAGTCATGGCATCACTGCTAGTTATAGCTCTAATAGCGATGAGGTATCCATAAGTTCTGAAATCGCCCATAACACCCACGCTTTTAACGTCGGTGAGCACAGCAAAGCTCTGCCATAATTCCCTATAAAGCATAGCCGTTTTAATCTCGTTCATCACTATCCAATCAGCAGCGCGAAGTATCTCCAGACGTTCCTCAGTTACTTCGCCAATAATTCGAATGGCCAATCCCGGACCGGGGAATGGTTGCCGCCAGAGCATTTCTTCAGGCAAGTCTAAAGCTAATCCGGCTTCGCGGACCTCGTCCTTAAACAGAAATCGCAAGGGCTCAATAAGAGTAAACTTCATCTTGGTTGGCAATCCGCCAACGTTATGATGACTTTTTATTTTAGCTGCTGCCCTGGTCTCAGTAGAGGTACTTTCGATAACATCAGGATAAAGAGTGCCTTGGGCAAGGAAATCAATTCTGCCCAGTTTGGCTGCTTCTTCTTCAAAAACCTGAATAAACTCGTTTCCTATCAGACGACGCTTCTCTTCAGGATCAATTACTCCCTGCAATCGTTCCAGAAATCTCTCAGTGGCATCTACATAAACTACATCCACCTTAAGGTTACGCTTGAAGGTATTGAGTACTCTTTCTGGTTCTTCACGACGCAGCAAGCCATTATTTATAAATATGCAGGTCAGTTTACTGCCAATAGCACGGTCGATAAGAATAGCAGTTACGGCAGAATCAACTCCTCCGGAAAGAGCACAGACTACTCTTCCATCTCCTACCTGCTCTATAATCTTTCTTATGCTCTCAGATACAAAATTGGCTGGTGTCCAGTCACCCTGGCAGCCGCATATGCGATATATAAAGTTATGTAATATCGTTTTCCCTTGCGGAGTATGGGCTACCTCAGGGTGAAACTGAAGTCCAAAAATAGACCTGTCATTGCCTATAGCAGCAAAGGGGGAGTTTTCACTATAAGCCAGGGAACTAAAGGTAGGCGGTAACTTTGTTATCTCGTCACCATGGCTCATCCAAACGGGGAGAGAAGGTGGCAGATCAGTAAAAAGCGGACAATCTAAGGCATTTATATGCAGGATAGAATATCCGTATTCACGTTTTGTTCCTGAAATCACCTCGCCTCCCAACTGATGGACGATAGCTTGCACACCATAACAAATACCTAATACGGGTAAGTGGCTTTCATATATGTAGGGTAAGGGTAGAGGAGCTCCAGAGTCATAAACACTAAACGGTCCTCCCGAGAGAACAAAACCTTTGGGGTTGAGAGAAGCTATCTTTTCCCATGGTGTATCATAGGACACAAGCTCACAGTAGACATGACATTCCCGTATGCGTCGGGCAATGAGCATGCTGTATTGTGAGCCAAAGTCGATAACTACGATGGTTTCCCGCTTAGTAGGTGGTGGTTTAGCCTCAACTACCGGCTGTTCACCATGTAGTTCCTTAGCAAGTTCGAGGTAAGTGGAAATCTCGATATCATCGCTAGTAGCAACCCTGCGGCTTTTCAACTTATTTTCCATCTTAGAGTTATGTTCGTGGATGTATGGTAGCTTAGCATTGTGCTACACTTACGTCAACAGAAAGGTATACGAGAGAGATAGAGAGAGAGCAGAATTTCTTGGGATGGCGGGGTAATCGTTTTACCGCTGACATATTATTTGTAGCTTGGGAGCAGACGCCTGAAAAATGATTGTTTCAAACGAGCAATTCGAAAACTATGACGGAGTTTGCACGAATAAATATATATTCTTAAGCCATAGCCCGTCCAGCACCCTTGATCTTGGCAAGCGAGTGGGTAAGAAATTAAAAGCGGGGAGTATCGTTGCTTTAATAGGAGAAATGGGTTGTGGGAAAACATTATTCACCAAGGGTATTTGTGTTGGATTGGGTATATCTGCAAGACAGGTTAATAGTCCAACATTTACTTTTGTGAACGAGTACTTAGGAAAATATCCTGTTTTCCATATAGACCTGTATCGGCTTGA
>JAXHSX010000063.1:0-11569 GCA_034190625.1 Chloroflexota bacterium | reverse complement strand
TTTGTCTCCCGGTCCAAGCTCCACCCAGTCGCCATTTAACACAGAAGCCAAATCCTTCAGCTTTGATAATAAGGGTTCCTCAGCTTCCAAAGCGAAAGTAGAGCCAGGCAAATTCTCTATAGCCTGGCTAACGCCGGCAAAGGTCTGAAGTGGGTGGAACGATCCTACGCTGGCTCCAAACTGCTTAGCTGTTTCCAGGATATCAACCGAGTGGGCACCACTACAATGTAATACTCCCTGTCCATCATGCCACTGAACCTCGTTGGCTACTTTAACAATAGCGTCATCTGGAGTGGTGATAAAGACTAAGTCGGCAGCATCGACTACTCCCTGAGCCGTGGGGTAAGCCCGGCAGCCAGACACCAGTTCAGATAGCCTCTGTGCTGAGGATAGGCTTCTACTCGATACGGCGACTACGGGGCTCCCTTTTTGGGAGAGCCTTACTGCCAGAGCTGTACCTGTTGTCCCAGCGCCGATAAAACCAATCTTGGTCATTTTTTTACATCCTTAGCTGCTGGTACGCCACCCATACCTTCTGCCTGAAGGATTCCCCGGAGAATAGCCGCGGAAACTACCTCAGCAGCTACGGCACCAAGAGTCATGAAATCGCCTTTTTTCTCTCCTAAGGAAAGAGCAAAAAGAACATCGCCATCGTATAGGGTGTGGCAGGGGTTGATGGTGCGAGCTATGCCGGATCGTGCCACCTGAGCTAACCTGTTTGCTTGCTCTTTGTTAAGTTGAGCATTAGTAGCTACTACACCGATTATAGTATTAAAGGGCAAAGTTCCCTTCTCAAACTCGCCGCTTTTCAGGATTTCTACGGTACTCGAAAAACCTCCTGGTTGGCGTGGACCAGCTATGACTTTCCCTCTTTCAGGGTCAATTACGTCGCCGCAAGCATTAACAACTACCAGTGCAGCTACGATAATTCCGTCTCGTATTTTCTCACTAGCAATTCCCAGACCGCTCTTGGTAGCGTGCTCTATACCCATGATCTTTCCCACTGCTGCTCCAGTACCAGCACCAACGCACCCTTCAGCAACTTCACCATCAGTAGCCGCAAGGCAAGCCTCGTAACCTTCGTTAGCTCCTGGCCTCACTTTAGAATTACCGATATTCAAGTCATAAATAATGGCTGCGGGCACAATAGGTACCTTGCCAGCACTGGTCTCGTGTCCAAATCCCCTCTCCTCAAGATAGCGCATAACTCCTGCGGCAGTGTCCAGTCCAAAGGCACTGCCTCCGCTAAGGACGATAGCCTGAACCGTTTCTACTAGATTTCCCGGACGGAGGAGGTCTATTTCCCTTGTTCCTGGAGATGAGCCACTGACGTCAACTCCGGCAACAGTTCCATGCTCGCAAAGGACAGCTGTGCAGCCGGTTATACTTACTTTATCGGTATAATGTCCTACCCTGATTCCCGGCACACTTAAAGTGCTACTCATAAAACAAAAAACCCTCTCGGTAATACCGAGAGGGTTTTCAAGCTAAATCACTCTATTCCGTCTCGGTCACTACCGATCCAAGCGGAAGCGCTGCTTATTTCAGTTACACGCTCACTGCCTTAAAGGTCAATGGCTTACTTTCTATTATTATAGCATTATTTTACTATTTTTGTCAAGAATTATAAAGGTCACGAAAAATGATGGGTACCAGGCTTTGCAGATATGCTTTGGAATCATCAGCAACGGAATTGTTAAGCAAGGCAGTTATGGAAGCTTTGCCTAGCTGTAATGCCCATATATCAGTTCCCAAAGTAGCATAGTAGGAGTCTTTATCTTTGTTATTTCGCCTGATTCGGTAGCATGCTTCCTTGCAACCTGGATCCTTCTCTACTGCGTCACAATAACTCTGTCTACTTAATTCGGTAATTTCTACCCCCAGAATTTTATCTGGGGGTAGATTGGGCAGATTAATGTTTAACAAAATCTCTTTTGGCAGCGCTCCATCCTTAATCTTAGTCGCCAGCAAAGCCACCAGCTTGGCAGCAGCCTCGAAGTTCAAATCTTCATAGGCATTAAGTGAGGCTGCCAGGGACGGAATGCCACGCAAATAACCTTGTAAGGCAGCACCTACAGTGCCCGAAACAAAGACATCATGCCCTATATTTGGTCCCCTGTTGATGCCGGAGATAACCATGTCTATCTCGCCTGAGAATAATGACCTTATACCTACAATGACACAATCGGACGGAGTACCTTCAACAGTATAAGTTTCTACACCGCTTAGTTTGGGCTTTATTTTGTTCACTTTGATAGGTTGGCCTAATGTGATGGATGCTCCTCGACCACTTTGTTCTTGCCGTGGTGCTATCACTGTCACCTCCACGACCCGTTGAAGTTCTCTTACCGTTGCCCAGAGGCCAGGAGCCTCAATGCCATCATCATTAGTAACCAACGCTTTCATGTAAATCCAACTGAGTGTTTTTGTCTGTAAAGAAATCTAGCTTTATAGCTTTCCTATGACAGCTCTTGCTATTGTATGTTTCTCTATTTCCTTTGTGCCTTCATAGATTTCTTGTATTTTGGCATCTCGGTAATATCTTTCCACATCGTAGTCATGCATATATCCGTATCCACCATGTAATTGTATCACTTCGTCACAGACTTCTACAGCTACTCTGGCTGAAAACCACTTTGCCATTGAAGCCAGGATAACGTCAGGCTTACCTTCATCTATGAGACACGCTGCTTTATAGACCAGATTCCTTGCTGCCTCGATCTTCGTTGCCATCTCAGCAATTTTGAATTGAGTTACCTGAAACGCTGCGATTGGTTGACCAAACTGCTTCCTCACCTTCACATATGCCAATGCCTTTTCAAAGGCACCCTGTGCTATACCTATGGACATTGCTCCCACATATACCCTTGTTGTGTCAAAAAAAGTCATCGCCTGAAAAAACCCCTCGCCTTCCTTCCCTATGAGATTCGATGCGGGGACTCTACAGTCATTGAATGTTAGTTCGCACGTGAGTGAGGAGTTTATCCCCATTTTCCTGCCTAAGTCGGTTATCGACACTCCCTTTCTATTCTGAAGGTCGTCTACCAAAATAACACTCATATTACGGAATTTCGGGGCGTTCTTATCCGTTACGCATGTTGCAGCAGCGAATTCTGCCACACTGGCATTGGAAATAAAGGTCTTCGTACCGTTTATTACATACTCGTCACCAGCTTTCTCTGCTGTTGTCATAATACCTGCCGCATCACTACCGGCGTCAGGCTCTGTATAGGCTCCACAAGAGATCCACTCTCCACTGGCAATCTTCGGCAAGTACTTCTTCTTTTGCTCCTTAGTGCCGAATAATAGAATCTGTTCTGAGCCAAAGGAGGACGACATGATTGGCATTGCCAATGTGGAATCAGCCCTACAAAATTCCTCGCAGACCAAAGCTAAGTCAAACCAGCCTAACCCCTGTCCGCCGTATTCCTCCGGATAGCTCAATGCGATGAAACCATGCTCAGCAGCTTTCTTTATTAGTTCTCTGGGGTAGATATGTTCTTCGTCGCATTTTCTGCCATATTGAGGATCAAATTCCCCTTCAGCAAATTCCCTGGCGGCATTTTTAAGCATTGTTTGTGTCTCTGTTAATTTAAAATCCATGTTCCTCCTTTTTTATTTAAGTTCTTTAGTCCGCAGATTATGGTGATTTACATTCCCTTGAATATCGGTGCTCTCTTTTCCAGGAAAGCTTGAGCCGCTTCTCTATGATCTTGCGATTTCTGACAGCGCTGCACCGCATCGCTCTCCACACGAAGTTGGTCTTCGAGATTATTAGTAAAACCTAGATAAGCAACTTGTTTCATCATCTGGGTGGCAAGAGGTGCGCTGTCAGCTAGCTTCCTGGCTATCTCTTTGGCTACCTTCATTAGATCGTTAGCAGGCACAACCTTGTTTACCAAACCTATTCGCTCTGCTTCTTGGGCATCAATCAGGTCGTTAAGGAGCATGAGTTCAAGTGCTTTACTCATACCTACTATTTTAGGTAATGAGTAAGACAGACCAGTATCAGAACTCAGTCCTGCTTGGGTGAACCTCACGCTGAATCTGGCCTCCTCGGAAGCTATTCTCAAGTCGCAGAGCAGGGCCAGCGACAGGCCCGCTCCTACTGCCACACCATTTACAGCGGCTATGGTTGGTTTTGCCATATTATGTATGGTTGAAGCGAAACCACCTACGGGCTCCTGTAGCTCAGCGCGAATAACCTCCTCTGGCACCTTACCTTGAGCACGATCCAACTGACCCTTGACGTCGCCACCAGCAGAAAAACCACGACCAACCCCAGTCAGAATCAAGACTCTAATGTTAGCATCACGCTGTACATCCTCGATTGCTTCTGGCAGCTCCAGTCGCATTGACCAACCGATGGCGTTCAGCCTATCAGGGCGATTCAGGGTTATGATAGCGACTCCATCTTTTTTCTCATAGATTATCTCCTTGTATTGTTTCATCTCTTTACCTCCTTTCTTTATAGATGGTGTTTAATTTTCCGTTCAATTTCGGCATTATCTGGGGTCTTCATCCCCATATCATCCCATAGGGCCAGACCTTCAGGTATGTCCGCTTTGAATTTGGACAGTTTTATAAAACTGTCCCTACATTTTTAAACACCCTAATTATAACCTATTTATCGTGTGTCTTGAAAAGATCAGAGAGCATCTATATCATGTTCAAGGCAGATATTCAATGGCACATTACTCAGAAGCCCAAGCCTGTCCTAGCATCTTTCGATGGAACGTAGCATCACCAAAAGCAGGCCCCCACGATGCCATTTGCTTACTATACAGTGGCATATCGTGATCCTCCATAACACTAACACCGCCCTGAGCTTGATGACCGAGTATGGTGACTCGCTTATAAGCATCAGTAACCCATGCCTTAGCCATTGTTACCTCTTTGGCACAGGGAAGCCGTTCGGTGAGCATCCATGCTGCCCTGTAAGTTAAAAGCCTGGAGCCTTCGATATCAGTCATCATGTTGCTACAATGGTGCTGGATAGCTTGAAAACTGCCAATTGGCCTCCCAAACTGTACTCTCTCCTTAGCATAAGCTATAGTCATCTCTAAGACCTGCTGTGCACCACCCAGCATCTGAGCACACTTAGCCACCGCTGCCTTCTGTAGCAATCTTCCTATATATTCCCACCCTTTATTTACTTCACCTATTGTGCTTTGCTGCGGTACCCTTACTTTGTCAAAGATCACTTCACACTGCTTGTCCCCGGTAAAGCTCTGAAGTGGTACCACGCTAATTCCTGGACTCTTGGCATTTACTAAAAGCAGAGTAATCCCGTCCTCACCCATGCTATCCGCACTTCTACACACACATATTATGTGATCAGCTATATGAGCATCGGGAACAAAGAGCTTTGTGCCATCGATAATCCATTCGTCCTTATCAAGTTTTGCCCTAACACTAACGGAGGCAGGATTATAGTCAACGCTTGCCTCAGTAAGAGCAAGAGTGATGATTATATCGCCTTTGGCTATCAAGGGCAGCAAATCTTGCTTCTGAATTTCGTCTCCTGCTTCGATTACAATGCTACTGCCTAGAACTACTGAGGAAAAGAATGGACCTAGCAAGCAAGCTCTCCCCATCTCTTCCAACAGCACTATCAAGTCGAGAAAGCCACCTCCACTACCACCGTATTTCTCCGGTAACATCAGTCCCATCCATCCCAGTTCTGCCATTTTCCTCCATAACTCCGGGTAATAGCCCTTTTCGTCACTTATCATTTCTCTTACCAGGCTTTTGGGACACTCTTCAGTCAGAAAATCTCTGGCCATTCTCCTTAACATTTCCTGTTCTTCATTAAAGTTGAAATCCATGGTTACTCCTTATTAGCTTTGTGTTTTTTATCTTGGCAACCCTAATCCCCTGGTAGCTATTATATTCCTTTGGACTTCCGAGGTGCCACGAGTTATAGTGAGGCGTGAGCTGTCTAAAAAGGCGAAGGTAAATCTTCCAGCAAGTTGGCTCCATTTTGCGCCCTCGGCTAGCTGCCCATATAATCCCAGGATTTCTGTCCCTGCATAGGCCAACCGGCTTGCAGTCTCACTGCCAAATACCTTTATCATGGATGTTTCATATTCAGGGACTGTTCCTCTATCCAGCATCCACGCTATCTTAGCGGCAAGCAGATAAGTTACTTCAACCTCGATAGCTAGCTCTGCTAGCTTCTGCTGGATTACAGAGTCAACGACTAAGGGTTTACCATAGCGCTCAGTTTTTCTGCAAAATTCTATTAGCATTTCCAAGGCACGTCGCATATCTCCAGTCACCCACGTTCTCTCAAATGCTAAAGCTGTCGCAGTTTGGTAAAAGCCGCGATTTTTCTCTCCCACAAGGTTCTTCTTTGGTACTTTAACATTGTCATAGAATATTTGATTTACTCTCCGACCAGTCATGCACCACATAGGAGTGATAGTGATACCAGGACTCTTCAAGTCCACAATAAAGTTGGAAAGCCCTCTATGCCCGGCAAGGCTGGGGTCTGTTCTCGCTAGAAGCCAGTGGTAGTCTGCCAGATGAGCGCCACTGCTGAATATTTTCCCACCATTAATGAAGTAGTGATCATCCTTTTCTATCGCCGATGTCTGAATTGCTGCCAGGTCTGAACCTGCTTCCGGCTCAGTGTAACCCAATGCAACTTCAATTTCACCCCTGGCTATAGGAGCTAGATACTCCATTTTCAGCTCTTCACTGCCATAAATCAAGACAGCAGGCCCGACCATGTCAGAAGCGATACCCATGTAAGGTCCGCCATGATAACCTATCTCCTCTCTGATTATAAACTTTTGCATATTGGAGCCACCTATACCTCCGTAGTCCCTAGGCCAAGCAGGACATACCCACCCCTTTGTTCCGACTTTACGTCTGAACGCCAAAGCTGCCGGACCCTCCGCGGCACCAATGACAGATTCCTGGATAACCTCCTCGGTTAGCTCCCTTCTCGTAAATTCCTTGACCTCTCTCTGAAAAGCTTCCTCTTCTACGCTAAAACTAAAATCCATATCACAGCCTCCTGCAATAAATAATATCCTGCCTCAATATCCTAGTGATACATAACACGATCGTCTTTTCATTTCTCAATTACTCAAGTACCTTTGCTTGCATAAGCTCGATAAATTCTGTGTCGGAGATGCCCAAAATCTCGGTAGCAACGTAATGGGTATGCTCGCCCAAACAGGGAGATGGCATCCTGATATCAGCCGGAGTTTTCGATAAGCGCCACGAAGGCAGTTCATAGGAATGGAGCCCTATCTCCTTATGATTTAAGAGCTTAAAGTGTCCCCGATGCTTAAGTTGAGGGTCATTATGAATATCCTTTCCATTGGCTACTATTCCAGCAGCTACCCCTGCAGCTTGTATTTTAGACATTATAACTTCTGCAGGATAGTTTGTCGTCCATGCTTCTATCAGCTTATCCAACTCATCCTCATGCTGCTTTCTACCTAGTGAAGTGGTAAACCTAGCTTCTTTAGCCCAAGCTGGATCGCCTATAGCATTGGTAAACAACTGCCACTCTTGATTTGTGAATACCGCTATAGCACACCACCGATCGTTTTCCTGGCAGCGATAGGCTCCGTGCGGGGCAGCACATTGGCATCGATTGCCTGAAGGAGCAGCTATTCTACTGTTAGCCATATAATCCAGTATAGGCACTGCTAGCAGTTCGGCTCCGGCCTCAATTTGGGAAATATCTATCCACTGACCTTTTCCTGTATGTTGACGGTATTCTAAAGCAGCGATAATAGCACATATAACATACCAGGGCACGATAAAGTCAGTGTAAAAAAGTCCGGTTCCTGATGGCTCTCTATCTGGCCAATGGATAAGGTTAGTATAACCAGCGAAGGACTGCAGCTCTGTACCGAATCCAGCTCGTGATGAGTCGGGACCTGTTTGCCCTAGCAAGCTTAAGCTAACCATAATGATATCAGATTTTGTCCTCTTCAATTCCTCGTAGCTCATACCCATCGCTGACATTGCCCCGGGAGCAAAACTCTCAATTACTATGTCTGCCCAGCGAACCAATTTGTTGGCAAGCTCTAATCCTTGAGGCGTTTTCACATTTATAGTCATGCTATATTTACCGGAATTATAAGCATCAAAAGTAAAGCATCGGTTTACTCCTGGCACTCCCTCAGCCATAGGTACATAAGCTCTGAACATATCAGGCCTGCGTGAAGATTCTACTTTAACTACAGTTGCTCCATGGGCTGCCAACAATCTGGTAACTGTAGGTCCGGCAATGACCCATGTAAAATCAACTACTTTTACACCTTTCAGCGCGTCTGGCTGTAATGCTTCTTCTCTACGGGAATCTCGCATTTTAGATCACTCCACTCTCCGTTAAACAAGCCATTTCTTCTTTGGAAAAGCCCATTTCTCGGACATAGACTTCCTCGTTATGTTCTCCAATAAGCGGGGCGCGTAACCCCGGTCCATAATACAGCTCGCTTGACTTTATAGCTGTTGCCCCGGGATAGGTCAAGCTAGTTCCTAACTCAGGATGCTCAATTTGAGTCCAGAAGCCTCTTGCCTGGAGATGCCGATTCTCCGCAATATCCTTAATGTCATTTGCCGGAAAGAGGATGAAACCTCTTTTTCCAGCCTCCTCAAATAGTTCAGATTTAGTATGTTGAAGGAAAAAGGGGGAGAACTCTTGCTCCCAAGCTATAAATTGCTCTACTGAAACCTGGTTAAAATCTAGGCTTTCCCAGACTATGTCTTTGAGCTTGGTTCCCATTCCTTCACTATTCATCCAATCCACCATGGCTTTAGTTCTTAAGCCATGCTGTGCTACAAATATTCTCCAGGAGAAGTAGCCATCCTTACATGGCCAGATGATTCGCGGTGAGAAACCTGCCCGATAAGCCCGATTGCCGGCGCGGTGAACCAGATGCTTAGCCCCTTCCCACCAGAATGAACTCCACTGCGCCGCTTGGACAGCAGCCTCATGAATGGAAATATCGATAAATTGTCCTTCGCCTGTTTGCAGCCTGTAATAGTGAGCAATCATGGTGGCTGCTGCCGCTTGAGCACCAGCCTGAAGATAAGCTTGCTCAACACTAATGCGCAGGGGCGCCCGGTCGGGGTCACCAGAGCAGTACATAAATCCACCGAGTGCTTCATAGACTATATCGCAACCTTTATAATCTTTATACGGGCCCGACTGTCCAAAGGGGGTAATAGAGGTAAGAATGATTTTAGGGTTAGTTTTACTAAGCTCGGAATAATCCAAACCAAGATTAACAAGGTATCCCGGCGAGAGAGATTCTATAATGAAGTCAGCCGCCTTAATCAACTTTTTAAAGATTTCTTGACCATCCTTATATTCAATATTGAGAGTGATGCTCCGCTTGTTTGCATTGAGGGCAAACCAGTGAATACTCTTTTGCGGATGGGGCTTATCATGGAAGAAGGGACCGTTATTGCGCGATAAGTCTCCGCCTGGTTTCTCAATCTTGATGACATCAGCACCGAGTTCAGACAATATTTTGCCGCACATTAACCCTTGAACGTCGGTGAGGTCTAAAACGCGATATCTACCCAGGGGTGAGCTTGTCGTTTCCGCTTTCACTATGCACCCCATTTACTGAATGAGTCCAGGCAAGAATAAAGACATTTGAGGAATTAGTATACATAAAAAAGTTGCAATTATTATGGCAATAAGATAAGGCACAGCATGTCGTATCGTTCCACTTGATGTGGCACCAGCACCGCTAGCAGCGGCATATAGTGTTATACATACTGGCGGTGTTAACTGTCCTATATAGATTACCATGATAAAGACGATGGAGAAATAAATTGGGTTAATCCCGAGGGCACTGACTGTCATTGCGATAGGAGGCAGAGCTATGTACAATAAAGCAAAGGCATCCAGAAACATCCCCAAAACGAAGAAAAGAAATGCAGCGACAATTAAAAAGTGTGTCGGTCCAAGGCCTAACTCTGCGACAAAAAAGGATATCGATTGTGGAATTTGCATAAAGCCTAGTACACGGGCGAAGATGGTAGCGCCAAGAATAATACAGAAAATGGAGCAAGAAGAGGAAACCGTGCTTTTTAAAGAAGTGCGCAGGCTTTGCCAGTTAAGCTGGCGATAGAAGGCAGCACCTACGATCAAAGCTACCACACAACCTACTGCAGCAGACTCGGTGGGGGTCGCTATGCCTCCGTAAATAACAGTAAAAAGAACCACCGGGACGATCAAAGCCGGTATACACTTAGAGAAGGTTACGCCTCGCTCCCTCCAGGTATGATGCGGTTCCTGTTTTATTTCCGGCACGTTACGAGAGGTAACATAACACGCTATGGAGAGTAATATAGCACTCACTATACCTGGTATGACAATGGCAGCGAACAAGTCACCTACAGAAACCTCCATAATTTCCGCAAGGAGTATAGCAGCTAGACTGGGTGGAATAAGAAACCCGAGTGGTCCAGAGCTTCCGATAATTGCCGCAGATCTCTCCCTGCTATAGCCTGATTTGGTTAGCTCTGGAACTGCAATGCTGCCTACAGCCACAGCTGTAGCCACTCCAGAACCACACATTGTGCCGAATAATGCACTCACTATTATTGCAGCTACTCCCACCCCAGCACGGATATGCCCTATGATACTTCTTACAAAAGCAAATAAAGCTGTCGTTGCCCCTGTGTTCGCCATAATATTACCCAGAAGTATAAAAAAGGGAATGGCGACTAGAGTAAAGGAATTTATCGAAGACACAGCATGCTGCGCTATATTAATACCCGGCAACTGGGCATAATGAAGGAAGAGGACTGTGCTACCCATGAGAAAAGCTATAAAAATCGGTGAGCCAAGCAGGAATGGTGCTACAATTAAGATAACCCCGAGTATTAGTGAAACTGTCATTGAAGTTCTGCCATCTAGCTGTTTTTTAGGCTGCTACATCATTCCTGGCGACCATCCTCAGACTTGACTCTATGAGTGACAATCTCAAAGATAAGTCTCACTAGCCTCTCCAGGCTTGCCAGAGTACAGATTGCCATCCCTAAGAATAGGGCAAGGGCCGCAGGCCAACGCGGGATAGGGACTGAAGTCTCAAAGCTAGCTCCTATCTGAATAAGGAATGCAGTTTGACTCCAGGTAAAGTAAGCCAAAAAGCCGCAAGCGACACACGTTACAAGATAATTAAATATATCCACGCCGTGTTTCCAGCCGCCGGAAAGCCTGACTTCAATTAGATCTAGGCTAATATGCTTCTTTTCTCTAAGCACGCTACCAGTAGGTAGCAGCACAATAAACATTATGGCGTAAACTACAGTTATATCCAGATAGTCTACTGCCGAATGTAGAAAATATCTACTCACCACTCCCCATGTTGCCCAAAAAACCACGATTAACATAAGGTACATTGCCACCCTGTCCACTGTCCGTATAAACGCTTCAAATATCCGTTCTATCTTTGACTTCATAATATGTCCCCCAACTATTAAGGGAAAACACAACCGAACGCAGGCCCTGACCATGTTCTGTGCAGATATAATGTTTGTGTCTGCCATCCACCTCTGAGGTGGATGACAGACGGTTTCCCAT
>JAXHSX010000062.1:0-9683 GCA_034190625.1 Chloroflexota bacterium | reverse complement strand
GCCTCATCTATTTTCAGATTTATAGCTTCAGTAAGACGAACATCGGCAGGAATACGATCGCCTGTCTCCAGTAAGATTATGTCTCCGGGGACTAACTCTCTAGCAGGGATTTCTTTTTCCTCACTACCCCTTATCACCGTGGCTGTGGGAGCTGTCATTTGCTTCAATGCTTCCATGGCTTTTTCTGAGCGATATTCCTGAATAAAGCCCAGTCCAGCGGCGAAGAAAACGATTATTACGATAAGAATGGGATCCAAGATATCACCTTCACCTGTAATCGCCACCACTCCGGAGACAACAGCGGCAACTAAAAGAATAATAATGAGGAAATTCTTGAATTGGTCTAGGAAGAGCATCCAGGGAGAGGTTTTTTTCTTCTCTACCAGCTCATTCGCCCCAAATTGGGCTAGACGGTGCTTGGACTCCTCCTCATCCAAACCTTGAAGGCTTGAATTTAGAGATTCAATAACTTCACTTACACCTAAATTATGCCAAATTTTTTCTACGGACATTCTATATATCAGATCAAGCGAATATAGGTACTAACATCAACATTACTCCACCAGCTACCACTGATGCAATCTGCCCAGCAACGTTCGCTCCAGCAGCAGGCATTAATAAATGATTATGTGGATTGGCCTCCAGTCCTAGCTTTTGTATCACTCTGGCTGACATAGGGAAAGCAGATATTCCACAAGCACCGATCATTGGGTTAATCTTTCCTCTTGAAAGACGACACATTAGTTTGCCTAGGAGAACGCCTGCCACAGTATCCAGACTGAAGGCGACTATTCCCAGTATAAATACTAATATGGTCTCAGGCTTAAGGAACTCAGCTCCTGCCATCATCCCTCCCACAGTGATGCCTAAGAGAATAGTCACAATGTTGGCCAATTCATTTTGTGCTGTCTGGGCAAGCATGTTAACTACTCCACACTCCCGCAGCAAATTACCAAACATGAGACAGCCGATAAGGGGAGTAGCTTTAGGAGTAATCAAACCTACAACAAGTATGGTAACTATAGGGAAGAGAATCTTTGTCCTTTGAGAAATAGTTCCCGCAGCTGAAGTCATCTTCAGAGCTCTTTCCTCTTTGCTGCACATTGCCTTTATTATCGGTGGTTGAATAAGAGGAACCATAGCCATATAAGAATAGGCAGCCACCACTATAGCCGCAGTGTATTTGGATTGCAGCATGGTGGCGACATAAATAGAGGTGGGACCGTCAGCAGACCCGATTATGCCAATAGCGGCAGCATCTTGCAAGCTAAAATCTAAAACGTTAAGCCAACCAGCGCCTAATAAATAGGCTAAGAAGAAAGTCCCGAAAATACCAAACTGAGCTGCAGCGCCGAGAAGGATAGTATAAGGCCTTTGTAAAAAGGGCTCGAAATCGATCATTGCTCCTATCCCGATGAAGATAAGCAGGGGGAATATTTCAGTATGTATGCCAGCTTCTCTTAGAACAGCTAAGAACCCACCTGCTTCCACTGCTCCACTCAGGGGTATATTAGATAGCATACATCCAACGCCGATAGGTACAAGCAGCACTGGCTCCACCTTCTTGGCAATTCCTAGCCACATAAGAACGCCAGAAATAACCAACATCAATGCGGTTTGCCAGCTCAGATTGAGAAAGCCGAGAAATTCGCCCGCAGCCAAATCCATATTTAGTCTGTATCCTTCTTTTTTGGCTTAAGAAACCTTGCTTTCCCGAGAACGGTCATTACTAGAAGCAATATTCCCAATACGGCAAAGATAATCGCCATCCCTAAGAGAACTATCCACAAAGCATCAAGCATCTTATTCCTCTTCTCGCTGATTTGGTTGGTAGACCACCTTTGTTAGCCTAACACCAAAGCTTCTAATACTACAATAGATCAAAGATATTAGTCAATCTCGCGAATTGACTCATTTAAATATACGGGCAGATTTGAAGGCTTGTCTCCCCACTAAATAGATGGGAGGATTGAAATCCTGTCTCCGCAAGCTGTGCGATCCTTGAGACAGACGTTGAATAGGGCCTTATTCCGTGATACAATTTAAATCACAATGTAGCCCCTGTAGCTCAGAGGAGAGAGCACTGGCCTCCGGAGCCAGGTGCAAGGGTTCGAGTCCCTTCAGGGGTACTTTCTATGATAAGGAGGGATTAAATTATGGGTGAGATTCTTGAAGTACGGTGGCATGGTAGAGGAGGGCTTGGAGCAGTAACTTCAGCGGAATTGGTCGCCCGCGCTGCTATAAGTGAAGGAAAGTATGCTCAATCATTTCCCAGTTTTGGACCAGAAAGAAGAGGAGCGCCGGTGCTCGCTTTTCTTAGGATAAGCGATGAATTCGTAAGAATCAGAACTAATATCTATGAGCCAGATATAGTTGCCATCCTTGATCCGAAACTCCTTCATGTAGTCGATGTGACTTCAGGGCTCAAAGAGAAAGGTAAAATAATAATCAATTCCAGGAAATCAGCTGATGAACTGAAGTCTGAGTTTAGCTTCCGATGGCCCGTAGCCGCGGTTGACGCAACAAAGATTGCCAGAGAAACCATCGGGCTGACTATCACCAATACTGCCATGATTGGTGCACTATTAAGGGTGACTGAGGCCGTAAAAATGGATTCTTTGGTTGAAGAGCTTCAGCAGCGTTTTGGCATACGTGCTGAAGCTAATATCGAAGCTATGAAAAGGGCTTATGAGGAAATTGTAATTAAGGAGTAACAATGGCAGAAAAGAAGCTAAAAACAGCATATGATTTCACTTGGAGAGAAATCAAAGTTGGTAACATAATCACGGAGGCAGGGAATGCCAGTTTGCGTAGAACTGGCGATTGGAGAAGTGATAGGCCAATAACAGACAAGGAAAAATGTAATAAATGTGGTTTATGTTGGCTCCATTGTCCCGACGCAGCAATAAAATCACTTGACGATGGGTATTACCAGTCTGACCTCTACTATTGCAAAGGATGTGGTATTTGTGCCAGTGTGTGTCCTAAAGGGGCTATAACCATGATAGAGGAGGAAGAAAGATGAGCAAAAGAGTAGCGTTGGAAGCTTCGCACGCTGCTGCAGAAGCAGTGAAAATGGCTGATGTTGATGTCATCGCTGCCTATCCGATAACGCCTCAGACACATATTCCCGAGCGGCTTGCTGAGATGGTGGCCGAAGGAGAGCTAAAGGCGAGTTACATGCCTGTTGAATCAGAGCACTCGGCTATGAGCGCTTGCCTTGGGTCCGCTGCAGTGGGAGCTAGAACATTTACTACCACGGCGGGGCAAGGGTTGGAACTTATGCACGAAGTTGTTTACGTTGCTTCATCCATGAGATTTCCTATAGTTATGGTAATATGCAATAGAGCACTTTCGGCGCCATTAAGTGTTTGGGGAGACCATTCAGATGTCATGGCTGTAAGAGATACCGGGTGGATTCAAGTCTTTTGTGAGAATAATCAAGAGGCTTTTGACATGACACTGTGGGCTTTTCGTGTTGGCGAAGCATCTAATGTCTTGTTCCCAGTTATGGTTCATCTCGATGGATTTACTTTATCACATGTAACAGAACCAGTGATTCTGCCAGAGCAGAGTGAGGTAAATAGATATCTTCCCAAATTCCAATATCCATATGCGTTAGACCCTGAAAAACCGATGACTCATGGAGCTTTTGGACCACCTGACATATACTCTGAGGCAAAATTATATCAAGAGATAGCTTTTAGAAGAACCAAAGAAGTAATACTTCAAGGATGGCAGGAATTTGGGGATATATTCGGCCGTTATTATTCCCCCGTCGAGAAATATAAAACCGAAGGCGCGAAGATCTTGCTTCTGACCATGGGGAGTTTTACTGAGACCGCCAAGATAGTCATAGATGGGAAGAGAGAAAAGGGTGAAGATGTTGGGTTAATAAGTCTGCGTCTTTGGAGACCTTTTCCCTTTGAAGAGCTTCGCCAGGCAGTAAAGGGTGCAGAAACTCTCATCGTGTTCGACAGATGCATCTCTTCTGGGATGGGGGGGCCTGTTTTCTCTGAAGTTAGATCAGCTTTGTACGACGAAGAACCAAGACTGAAAGTGATCAGTATCATAGGGGGCTTGGGGGGAAGGGATATGTCAGAGAAAGATTTTACATATGTCATTGATAGGGGTAGGGAAATTGCATGGAAAGGACCACAACGTATGTTAGAGACAGTGGGCATAAGGGGTGAGATAGCAGGTCTAAAGGAGTAAAAATGGAAGAGAAAAGCATAAAGTTTGGTAAGAATCTCGTAACCAAGGAGGAGTTCCTCGCCCCGGGACACAATTTTTGTATTGGTTGTGGTGAAGCTCTGGCAATAAGACTTGCGTGCAAAGCCCTGGGGGAGGATGTGATAATCAACATGGCTACAGGTTGTGATGAAGTTTGCACCACACCATATCCAGTCACTTCCTGGCGGGTTCCATGGATGCACACTCTCTTTGAAAATGCTGCTGCTACAATCTCAGGTGTGGAATCAGGTTTGAAGATCTTGATGGAAAAGCGCAAGATACCCGAGAGGGATATTAAATGTGTAGCTATGGGTGGAGATGGAGCGACTAGCGACATAGGGATTCAAGCTCTGTCTGGAGCGATAGAAAGAGGTCATGATATCTTATATATTTGCTTTGACAACGAAGCTTACATGAACACGGGAATCCAAAGGTCGAGTGCTACGCCATACGGGGCTTCAACTACTACCGCTCCTGCGGGGAAATATAGCATTGGACAGAAAACACAGAAGAAAAACATGATCGAGATTGTCGTTGCTCACAATATACCCTATGCTGCTACGGCTTCCCCTAGCTATCCCTTCGACTTAATGAATAAGGTTAGGAAAGGCGCAGAGATTAAAGGCCCGGCTTACGTACATATTTTGGCACCCTGTCCAACGGGGTGGAGATATCCAGGTAATATAACTATTGAACTAGGGCGACTTGCTGTGGAGACAGGCATTTTCCCCTTGTACGAGGTAGAATATGGCCAATATAAACTGAACGTGCATCGCCCCAAACTAAAGCCTGTTGAGGAATATATAAAGCTCCAGGGCAGATATCGGCACCTGCGAGACGAAGATATCAAAGATATTCAGGAAAGCATCAACAAAGAATATGCCAAACTTGAAGCGAAAGTGATAACTTCTGCATCTTGAGTCATAAGCAAACGTAGAATTGGATATTAGCTTGTGGGTAGGGTAAGACGTTTACTATAATACATTTGTTTTCACGGGGTGTAGCGCAGTGGTTAGCGCGCATGGTTTGGGACCATGAGGTCGGAGGTTCAAATCCTCTCACCCCGACCATGGAGAATTCGGACAGGTTTTTAAACCTGTCTCTACATGTTTAAAAACTCTCAAGGAATGCTGCTTATTAGGCATAAAATTAACCTCACTAATTTGACGAGCTACTTTGCAATTTTATACATAGATTAATATTGACTGGAACGAGCTATATCCAGTAATCTACCCAGTGAGAGAACAAAAATGAATAAATATAATCAACCTTTGATTCTTGGCATTGACCTTGGCGGCACCAAAATACTTACGGCAGTGGTGAACTCTCAGGGCCAGATGTTGTCACGTGATCATAGTATAACGCCAGCCACAAAAGGTCCTGATGCAGTTATTCGAGCAATAATGGAATCTACAGAGCGTGCCTTAGGTCAAGCTGGTATAGTCGCTTCTGAACTCAGTGTCGTTGGAGTCGGTGCTCCTGGTCTCTCTAATCCCGAGACAGGCATTCTCTTTACTTCACCGCATCTACCGGGATGGCGTGATGTTCCTCTAAGGGACATCATCGAAAAAGGGCTCGGCGTGAAGACTTTGCTCATCAACGATGCAAATGCTGCTGCGCTGGGTGAATTCTATTTCGGCGCTGGCAGGGGAAGTCGCCAATTCATTTACATTACACTAAGTACTGGCATCGGCAGCGGCATTGTTATCGATGGTAAGATATACACAGGCTCTACTGGTACCGCTGGCGAAGTGGGACATATGACTATCGATGACAACGGACCGCTCTGCAACTGTGGAAATAGAGGATGTTGGGAAGCACTGGCTTCGGGTACAGCTCTGGCTAAGGAGGCAAAACACCGGATTAAAGAGGGAGTAAGCACTTCTATTTTGGATTATACCGATGGTGATATAGAAAAGGTAACAGCTCAGGTTATCCATTCCGCTGCTCAGCAAGGTGATAACCTGTCTAAAGAGCTTATTGCCCGGACTGGCTACTATGTAGGAGTAGGACTGGCTAATCTAGTAAACATATTTAATCCGGAACTTATAGTTATCGGCGGTGGTTTATCAAATATCGGCGGCATGCTGCTTGAGCCAGCCTTTAAGGTAGCCGGAGAGATAGCATACAAGGAAGCTTACCGCGCAGTGCGTTTTGCGCCAGCTGAGTTGGGATGGAATTCCGGCGTGCTAGGCGCTGCCGCCTTTGCTCTACAGGAAATCAAGAAGCTATAAAGTTAGATTTAGTTATTATTGGAGTGTGAAATGATTAGAATTTTCAATGGCAAGAAACCTGTAATAGCAGATTCTGCTTTTGTCAGCGAGGCAGCCTATGTCGTTGGGGATGTAGAAATTGGCGAAAATTCCAGTGTATGGCCAGGGGCCGTGGTTAGGGCTGATTTTGGTAAGATACAGATTGGTCGGAATACTGCTGTGGAAGATAACTGCGTTATACATTCAGGGTCACTCTCTGCGGCAAACGGCAGGCAAGATGTTGTCATCGGAGATAATGTGATTATTGGCCACGGGGCCGTTACCAATTGCCACAAAATTGGGAGTAATGTTCTTATAGGCATGAATTCTATTATCTTGCATGATGTTGAAATAGGTGATTTTTGTGTCATAGCCGCGGGCAGTTTAGTGAGGCAAGGAATGAACATTCCCGACGGGTCGTTTGTTGCCGGGGTCCCTGGGGAAATTAAGGGCAAAGCCTCCGCAGAGCAATTACTGTGGACGCAAGGTAATCCGGAAGTTTATCCCAGACTGGCTAGGCAGTATAAAGAGCAAGGTCTTTAACCAACGAGGGCTTTACATGTTACCTGTGGCAGTTAGCCACTGATTAAACCGAAAGGTCTTCTTTATTCTTCAGTCGATTCTCTTCCATAGAATGATAAGAGGTAAAAAACCTCAGGTGAAACAATGTAGCTGAACGTTCATGATTAAATAGATCAGCGCTACTTACGTAAATGAATCAACAGTTTTAATGTAATTGGAAAAGGGCTTTTTCGGAATGACGCTGGGTTAGCGGTTGATCTTCAGGTCATTATGCTTTCTTTCGTAGTTCGTCCTCGCTAATCTTTAGAATTACCTCATCGCCGATTTTATCTATTTCATGCAAGGTGATAGTGTACCTCTTGGTCAACCCTACCTTTACTACAAGATAGTCAATAACTCCGCTCTGCATATCGAAATCTATATCGACTACTTTGCCTATCTTTTTAGCGTTTACATCCGATACTTCTTTACTCAATAGCTCTTTAGCCTTAATTCAAATCTCCTTCATACCATAATAGTGTTCAATTTTTATTTTACATTCAATTTTAGTAATCTTCGGGGTTTCACCTCCATATTCTACTCTAGGGTCAAAACTAAAGGTCTCTCCCTTTGAATTCGGACAGGTTTAAAAACCTATCCCTGCATTTTAAACACCCCAACCTTGGTAAATCTTGTCTGTGCGGAGCTTTTACAATACTATTGTGGCAATATAACATCTTTTTAGTGATGGTTGTCAATAGGTGTCTTTAAAAAACAAAAATTTCACCAATAAAGAGAAATTGCTTTGCTTGACTCGCAATGACAGAGGGGGAGAAGTTGAGATAAGTGAATGTTTTACATCGTTTCCGGTGCAGTCATGCCCATGAGGTGGAGAGTTTTTGCCAGGACTATCTGTGCGGCCTTAACAAGTTTGAGTCTAGCTTTAGTGAGTGCTTCATCCTGAGAAACAACCCGACACTGCTTATAAAAGCTATGGAAAACTGTAGCCAAATCCTGAGCATAGTAGGGCAGGTATTGCGGTTGCAGAGCAGTGACTACGTTTTCGACGATCTCAGGGAGAAGGATTAAACGGCGAATCAAGGTTAGCTCTGGTTCACTAGAAAGCAGAGAGACATCACCCTGGCTGTAATCTATCATTCGTTGTTGGGCTAATCGCAAAATACTGGCGATACGGGCATGTGCGTATTGGACATAATACACTGGATTCTCTGCTGATTGTTTCTTAGCCAACTCCATGTCGAAATCCATCTGACTATCGGCGGAGCGAGATAAGAACATGAAGCGGCAGGCGTCTGCTCCTACCTCGTCTATTACTTCTCGTAAGGTGATAATATCGCCACTGCGCTTGGATACCTTAACAATTTCATCACCACGCCGCAGAGTAACTAGCTGGCAGGTGATTATTTTAAGTTGCTCAGGGTCTACTCTTAAAGCTTTAACTGCTACTTTTGTTCGAGTAATATGCCCTCGGTGGTCAGCCCCCCAAATATTAATTACGGTATGGAACTTCCGGTCTATAAACTTGTTGTAGTGATAGGCGATATCGGAGGCAAAGTAGGTAGGCGATCCGTCACTGCGTACTAAAACATTGTCTTTCTCCTCACCCAGGCTGGTAGATTCAAACCAGATAGCATTTTCTCTTCTTACCACATATCCTCTATCTTGTAACATTGACATAGCTTTGTCATATTGTTGACTGGCATACAGACTTCTTTCGCTAAACCAGACATCGAAATCAACTCTTAGTAATTTGAGGTCTTCTTTTATTTCAGTCATTATTTTCTCAACTCCGATTCTAGTAAGCTCAGCAGTAATTTTCTCCTGTGAAGTTGGCAGAATGCTCTCCCTGATGTCCTCCTTATTTGGCGAGGGACACAAGGTAAGGAATTTGTCGTCATATTCCCGAACGATTTCCTTTGCCAGGTCAACCATATAATTGCCAAAATATCCTTCTGTGGGCATAGTAACTTCTCTGCCGAGACATTGTTGGTAACGAGCATAGAGTGAGTGCCCGAAGTTATCTATCTGGGCACCCAAATCATTTACATAATATTCCTTTTCTGCCAGATAGCCAGCAGCGGTAAGGACATTAGCTAATGTGCTGCCCAATACAGCACCTCGACCGTGGCCCACATGAAGGGGTCCAGTGGGATTGGCGCTAACGAACTCTACTTGAACAGGACTACCTTTGCCCAAGTCAATATTGCCATAAAATTCGCCATCATATAAGATCGCTTCTACTTCTTCTTTTAACCAGTCATCTCGCAAAGTGAAGTTGATAAAACCTGGCGGGGCAATAGAAACCTTATCGATTTCGTGTGGTGGTGAGAGATATTCTGATATATTGTGTGCTATGGCTAAAGGGGACATTTTCATGGAGCGAGCCAGTTTCAAAGGAAGTCCTGTAGCAAAATCTCCATATTCCGAGTTTTGTGGGTGCTCTATAATAGCTTGAGGCACTGACGTAGAAACGAGAGCACCCTGTTGCTGTGCCGCTAAAACAGCTTGCTCTAAACAAAGAGCCAGTTTATCTTTCAACAAAAGCTCACTCAATTTTTATGTTTTAACTCCACTCGGTGGTTTGCGACCATATCTTGTTCAGTCTTTCCTTCAAAAGGGAATTTTCACTTTTTCCCAAATCGGGGTCGGAATCAAATAAGGCTACCGCTTCGCGCC
>JAXHSX010000061.1:0-6423 GCA_034190625.1 Chloroflexota bacterium | reverse complement strand
CAAGATTTTGGTAAGGTCCATTTTGACCATAGCCGCTAATAGAACAATAAACGATCTTGCGGTTGATATCCTTAATAGTGTTGTAGTCTATTCTCAGGCGTTTAGCTACTCCAGGTCTAAATCCTTCCACGATAACATCGGCAGTTTTGACCAATTTGTAGAATATTTCGCAACCTTCCTTAGATTTCAGGTCTATTGCTAGGCTCTTTTTATTTCGATTGATAGCATTGTAAGCGGTTTGCCTTTCTGCATTCTCCTCTTCTTTCTGGGCGGATATACCGGTGATTCTTGGAAAAGCTGAAGCGGTTAGGCGCTTAGCAGTAGATGTAGGTGGAGGCTCAATCTTGATTACTTGTGCCCCGAAGTCTGCTAGCAACATAGTGCAATGAGGCCCAGGGCCAATACGGGTGATATCTAACACCGTGATATTTTCTAGAACTAATGCCATGAGAACTCACCGAGGTAACCCAAGCCCTCTAGTAGCAATAACATTTCGCTGAATTTCAGAAGTGCCACCACCAATGGTAAAACCTATGGACATCAGATAAGTACTTAATAAATATCCCTGTAGAGGTACCCAGGGAGATTCCTTTTCTAGTTGTCCATAAAGTTCTAGTATCTGCATTCCTGTATTAGCTACTCGCTGCATAAGCTCGCTAGAATAAAGCTTTGACATCGACGCTTCCTGCTCAGCAATCATTCCTTTCTCCATCATGTATATCACTCTGTAGTTAAATAACCGACCTGCCTGAATTTCTACTGCGGTTTCAGCCAGTTTATGACGAACTAACGAGTTGTCAAGAGCGATAGCATATTTATTCTGCTGTGCTTCTTTTACATAAGATACTAAAAGATCCAATATCCGCTGACATTGTGCGCAGGGCTTTAGTCCCGGTCCGGCAGCTCGCTCTATATTAAAAGCGCTCATTAAACAGTACCAGCCTTTGTTTTCTTCCCCTAACCTGTTTTTCTCAGGCACATAAACATTATCGAAGAAGACCTCATTAAATAATTTAAGCCCGGCGGAGTTTTCCAGGGGACGTAGCGTAACACCAGGACTCTTCATATCAACTATGAAAAGGCTAATTCCTCTATGTCGCTGAGCAATAGGATCTGTTCTTGCTGCCACAAAGCCTAAATTGGCGATATGGGCAGCGGTGGTCCAAATCTTCTGCCCATTGATAACGTAGCCATCTCCCTCGCGCACTGCTCGACATTGTAAAGAAGCGATATATGAGCCAGCGTTGGGTTCACTGTAACCGCAGCACCACCAACTTTCTGCGCTTGCTATTTGGCGTAGATACTCTATCTTTTGCTCCTCGCTCCCATATAGCATTATTACAGGCCCAATATACTCCACACCACCACAACCCATTCTCGTGCCAAGGAACCCATAATAACCTACAAGCTCGCTGTATATTGCTTGCTTCATCAGGGAAAGTTCCAGGCCTCCATATTCCCTAGGCCAGGATAGTGTTAGCCATCCTTTAGCCGCCAGCTTCTTGGCCATCACCTGAGTAAGTGGCCAAATCTCTTCAGAGAATTCTTCCTCAATCCCTGCCCCGATCCATCCATCAGGCAATTCCCCCTTCATAAACTGCTCTATCTCTTGCCTAAAAGCCTCTTCTTCTTTGCTTAATCCAAAATCCAATTTCTTCCTCCCTTCATTATTTTTTTCTACCACCAGGGTAATTTATGGAATTCCTTTCTTAGCTCTGCTCTGAAGTCAGGATGAGCTAAAGAAATGATATCTTCAGCTCTCTCCCGCAGCGTCCTTCCCATCAAATTAACCATGCCGTATTCGGTTATTACCCATTGGGTAAGAGTGCGAGGCACTGTTACTGGTGTCGCTGGGTCGAATGCTGGAACTATCCGCGATCCTAATTCACCACTCTTAGCTCTGAAGGTGGCGGGCAAAACTGTGATGGAACGTCCACCCCGAGACATCAAGCCACCAAGGTGAAAATCTAACTGGCCTCCCGTACCGGTATATTGTCTACTACCTATAGCTTCACTACAGACCTGACCGCTAAGATCAATAGTTACAGCGTTATTTATAGCTACAACGTTGTCATTAGAAGCGATTATCTTTGGGTCATCGGTATATTCTATGCCATAAAACTCGAATGCAGGATTATTAGCAATTACAGCTTCTTCTGCAGCCGATTTTAAAAATTCAGCAGCTACTGCCTTCCCAGGATTAGTGGTTTTATATTTGCCATTAAATATACCTGCCTCTACCAATGGAGGAAAGCCACTTAGCATTACCTCAGCGTGATAGCCCAAATCTTGCCTATCTCCCAAATATACCATCATGCGTTGAGACACACCACCAGCTCCAGGCAATACACAATCGCGATTCTGAACTAAGGTAGCACAGAGCTCACCTATGATTTCTATGGCAGATACCTCTTCATCGCTAGCTTTATACAGTTGAATCTCAGGTCGTGGGGATGAGGTCTCTACGAACCAATCTATCTGAGAAACATTGATTTTGGTATCTCCATAGATGTTGGGGATGCTAGGATCAACTTGGGCAATAATAGTCTTAGCTTTATAATATCGAGTATAAAACACGTTACACCAAATGCTGTATCCAAAACAGCAATAGCCGTGCTCATCTGGTGGTGAAACACTTGCCATAAAGAAATCGGGAGATGGCGAAAAGTACTGTGGTGTCTCTATAACGCGCCTGAAATAAGTGCCAAGGCTTATGGGATAGAATTCCAATTCCTTGCGGTCGTGAGCTGTCCGATCCAGATTTCTTATATGGCCGGAGCGGGGTTTAAATGCCTTAGTATAACCTGGCTGATACCAGGGGAAATCCCCTATCATGTTTGCTGAAGTGTCAACTATAACATTTTCTAGTTCGTGTTTTCGCTGTGACAGAGCCATACCCAGGGCTACAGGGCATCCCCCACCCCAAGCCAGTACCACCCAATTTTCTGACTTGACCAGTTTTACTGCTTCTTCGGGAGATGGTAAAAGCTTCCTTTTATACTCGTCCTTCCAATTCTTCCAAGTCATATCTTAACCTCCTTCTTCCGAATGAGGGTTTTAATTTTAACTTTCCATTCAATTTTAGCATTCTCTGAGGTCTTCACTCCCACATTCTCTTGTAGGAACAGAACTTAAGGTCTGTCTATTGTAAATTCGGACAGGTTTAAAAACCTGTCCCTAGATTTTTCAACACCCCGGCGAATCCTTATGCTGCAACCTAGTAAAGCAATAAAGTCGCTGGGTTAAATATCCAGGCTCTGTGCTATTTTATCCTGATGGAAGAAACTGTCTCCCAGGAAAAGCTCCGATGCCTTAGCTCTCTTAGAATACAGCGGCATGTCATGATCCTCGCAGAAACCTATGGCGCCAAATATTTGATGTCCTAACGCTGTGACCCGGCGGTAAGCCTCACTCACCCAGGCTTTGGCCCAGGCCACTTCTTTAGCGCAAGGTAATCCTTCGGAAACTCTCCAGACTGCTTGATAGGCGATAAATCTTGAGCCATCTACATCGGTTGCCATATTAGCACAATAATACTGAATGGCCTGGAAACTACCGATTGGACGCCCGAATTGCACTCTTTGCTTAGCATAATCAACTGCCATCTCTAGTACCCGTTGTGCTCCACCAACCATCTCGCAGCATTTTGCCGCTGTGGCTTTATCAAGAACTTTATCTATTATTTGCCAGCCTTTATCGACTTCCCCAAGAACGTTTTTCCTGTTTATCTTGACATGGTTAAAAACTACACTACACTGCTTATCGCCACTGATAGTTTTAAGTGGAGTTATATTGATACTATGGTCTTTAGTATTGAGCAGAAAGAGAGTGATGCCCTCTTCTCCTTTCATTCCTTCCTGGGTTCTAGCAACCACAACTATAAAATCAGATACATTGGCGTCGGGTACGAAGAGTTTTGTGCCATTAAGAATATAGTTATCTCCATCAGGGATGGCTTTAAGAGCAACTCCTTTAGCATCCCATCTGGCGCTTGGTTCGGTCAGGGCCAATGTGAGAAGCATTTGCCCACTTGCCACCTTGGGTAACAACTCTCTTTTTTGCTCTTCGCTGCCGGCATCTATAATAAGCAGTGCGCCAAGGACGATGGTTGAAAAAAACGGACTTGGCAGGCAAACTCTGCCCATCTCCTCGAGCAAAACGCAGAGGTCGAGAAAATTTCCCTCGCTACCACTATACTCTTGAGGGAGAATTAGCTCCATCCACCCTAGTTGAGCCATCTCCTCCCAAAGCTCGGGAGAGTAACCTTTCTCATCCTCTACCATTTGTCTCACTAAACTACTAGGGCATTCTCTGGACAGGAAATCACGAGCCATTTTCCTCAACATTTCTTGCTGCTCAGTTAAAGCAAAATCCATTTAAAAGCTCCTTTCTTTGTATCATCGGGTTATCCTCTTCATATCCTTCGTCTTTGTGCTTAAGTTACCCTCTGTCAAATGCGCTAACACTCATTATGGCTATAGTCTCATGAAAAGCCTATATTTAAGTCGTTGCAACTGAGGTGCTATTTCCGCCTCGGAGCAGAAGGAATTGTTTCCCTCCGCGAGCTACCTTGTCTCCCATCATGGTAGGCTTGTCAACCGTAGAATAATTGTCTTACTGCCCGGTGAGTTCCATCGCTAGTAGCAAAGTATCACCAATCGACCATAGCTGGTAGAAACGGAACTCGTCAATACCACCAAAGATAGCCCCAAAATCCTTATATTCTGTCACGCCGAGGAGCACAACAGTACGAAGTTGAGCTAAAGCCTCAATCATTATGACACCATGTATTATAGTAAAATCATGTATATATCCCCGATAAAACGATTCATTAACGTGAGCATCTCTGTCCACCCCTATAGATTTTATAGGCTAAGAAAGCATTGGCTCAGCGTTGCGAAGCTCCTTAGGATAGACGCACTTAAGATTGTGCCCTTGCCATTGTAAGGCGGGAGGAGTTCCATGCAATGGTGCTCCCCCAGGTGAAAATTCCAGATAGGGAGACCAAGCAGGAAAAACCATATCAGGTGAGCCAAACGGAAGCTTAACCTGATGAAGAGCTTCATTGACCACTTCTCGATCTTTAGAGCCAGTTTCCTCCCAAATATGCTTAAGTATTAGCGCTGCTTGAACGCCCAGGTAATCGACTAGAATGGGTTTAAAACCTTCCTCCTTCGCAAAAGCCTCATACTTAGGACGAAAATCCTGCCATGGTTTATAAGGCGCTTCTTCGTAGAAAAGGGAATATCCAATATCAGGTCTTTTCCCGATCAGATCCATTGCCATCTCCTCGCCGAGTGCATCCCATGCTTTTTCAGTATGGATCCAAGTTAGAGCATCAATATATAATGGAGGGTAAAACTTTACCTCATAAGCTGCCCTAAACCATAATGGACCAGTGGGTGCGTTGGGAATAAGTAGGACGACGTCTGGCTTGCTGTTTTTTACTTTTAAGACTATTGAGCTCATCATTGCTTCAGTAGGCTTCGCCGGGATTTTAACATCTAGCACTATATTTTTATCCAAACCAGCCTTCTTAAGCAGCTTCAATACTACCTCTCTATACTCGAGGGTATTTGTCCAATCGCTAGTCACTACTGATATCCGGTCATGTTTAATTCCATATTCTTCAATGAGCGAAGTCAAAGTATCAACCATCCTTTTAGCTATATCATCGCTTAATATACTGAGTGAGCGGTAGTAATATGAACCTACTTCAAATACAGATTTGCTAGAAGCTGCTGTCGCCATTACCGGCACTTTAAGTACATCGTAAATAGGCATGCCTGCCATTGACTCTGAAGAAGTGGAAGGGAAGAACATGAAATCAACTTTCTCTAAAGTTGCCAAACGCTCAAATTCACCCCTCACTTTCTCAAGGTTACTCTCAGTATCTCCATAGACCATTTCGATTTTAGCGCCACCCATGCTCTTAATGCCACCAGCAGCATTAATCTCATCAAGCACAAACTTTATCCCACGTAATGAGAAACCATAATAAGCATGCGATCCAGTCCTAGCCGCTAACATCCCAACCTTTATTGTAGGTGGTATTGTAGGTGGCTTTTCAACTGGAGGCTTCTCAACCTGTGGCTTCTCCGGTGGAACTACCTCTTCTTTAGCACATCCCCAGCCACTGAAAAGCAAGCCAAAGATAATTGCAGCTGATAATAAAACAATTCCTACTCTTTTAATCCTGTTCATCTTCTACCTCCTCGTGTGATATATTTTGTAGGATTGTAGTAGTTTAGTTTTACATAACCCCATTATATAATATCACCCCCCTAACCACACTGTCAAGTCTCCGAATTGAATCATCTAAAATCGAACCGAAGGGGAGGCTGTTAAATCATATAAAATCGAACCGAAGGCATTTAAGATATGCTCTGGCTACCACTATAAAGGAGGTTAAGCCAGACTATG
>JAXHSX010000060.1:0-6926 GCA_034190625.1 Chloroflexota bacterium | reverse complement strand
GCTGCAACGATGGCATATCAACTTTCTTTCTGCGGAGTGATAGGTAAAAGCTACAGAACAACGGGGACACCGCAAAACAAAGCGACAGTGGCGACATTGAACAAAAGTAGCTGAGCCACGACGATTAAGGAATAGAATTATTTGCTCATCCCTCTCCAGCGTTTCCTCTATCGCTCTGGATAAAGAACGGCTGAATAAGCTTGTATTGCCCATTTTGAGCTCTTCTTTCATGTCCACGATGCTCACTTCAGGCAATGGAGAGTAACCGCGGGGAGTAATTCTTTCCTTTAATTCTATTAGTTGATACTTACCTGATTGTGCCTGGTGAAAACTCTCAATATCTGGTGTAGCACTACCTAGAATAACCGTAGCTCCGCTGATCTCAGCTAGCTTAATAGCCACATCTCGAGCATGGTAGCGAGGTGATTTGTCCTCTTGCTTATAGGTCCATTCATGCTCCTCATCTATGATAATTAGTCCGAGGTCGGACTGGGGAGAAAACAAAGCACTTCTAGGCCCAATAACCACATCGCAATTTGCTTCCGCTATCCAATGCCATTCATCGGATTGCTCCCCCATGGAAAGACCACTGTGTAACACTGCCACTCGCTCAGGAAAACGACTAGCAAATCTTTCCACCGTTTGCGGAGTGAGGGCAATTTCAGGGACAAGACAAATGCCACGCTTACCTTGAGAAACGACCATAGCTAAAGCCCTTAAGTAGAGCTCGGTCTTGCCACTACCAGTGACGCCAGCGAGGAGAAATACTAATGGCGAGCCATTGCTACCATCTTTTAGCTTATCTTCAATCGTTTTCCAGGCAGCTTCCTGCGATGAGGTTAAATTTGGAGGAAACTCAGACTGAAATTCGAAATGAGATAACGGATCTCTCCTTACGTTAATGTTCTCTAAAGAAATAAGATGACGCTGCACCAAAGCTTTTATTGACTCAGCGGAACAATTGACATGCCTCCTGGCTTCAGTAACAAGAATAGGGCAATTCTGTTCATTTAAAAATTTCAAAATCTGTGCCTGTTTATGAGCCCTGGATTTATTAAGACTGGTAATCTCAGTGGCAATTTCATCCTTCCCTATTTCTAAGTTTATATAGGTCAATAATTTTGGCTTTACCCCTTTTTTGCCTTCAAATCCCGGTGGTAACATCAAGGCTAGAGAATCGAAAAGAGGAGCTAGGTAACGTTGACTTATCCACTGAGCAAGCTCAATCTGCAACGATGAAAGCACAGGACTAGCATTGATAATACTAGCTATCTCTTTGACTTTCCCCACTGAAGGTTGTTTACCCAGCTCGACAACAATGCCAGGGAGATTTCTATAACCGAAAGGGACTCGAACTGCCTGCCCTGGCTCAATATTTAAGTTAGACGGGATGGCGTAGCAAAACGTAGAATGTCCTTCCGGAAAATCAACCGCTACCTCAGCGTACCTCATCCAGCATTTCTAGTCTAAGACATTATCCTGCCTCTTCTGCTTCACCCTCTTGAGACACAACTTGTTTCACTACCTTCTCTCGTCTTTCCTTCAGCCTGCTCTGCTTAGCACTCAGTCGTCGCAGATAATAGAGTCTAGCACGACGCACTTTACCATGTCTCAGAACCGCAACACCCTGAACAGTGCCAGATTGGAAAGGGAAAGTATACTCCACACCAATACCATAGCTCACTTTCCTGACAGTGAAATTGCCACCATCAACCCCTCTCTTCACCCGAATCACTATTCCTTCAAAGTGCTGTAATCGCTCCTTGTCACCTTCCCTAATCATAAGGCTGACTTTCACTGTATCCCCAGCGGAGATTTGGGGGATTGTCGAATTTATTTTAGGTTCAACAAGTTCTCGAATATCCATTTTTCCTCCTCTTGACTAAGGTCTGCTTTTTCCAGAAGATCGGGACGTCGTTTTGCCGTTTGTGCGATAGCCTGCTGCCTTCTCCAGTAACCAATTTCGGCGTGATCTCCGGAAAGTAAAATCGACGGAACTGCCCAATCTCGATACACCTGTGGCCTGGTATATTGGAGATATTCTAAAAGACCATTAACGTAAGAATCGCTGCTTAATGACGACTCCGAGCCTAGCACCCCTGGTATAAGCCTGACTATGGCATCTGCCACTACTATCGCAGCCAACTCACCACCACTAAGAATATAATCACCAATACTGATTTCATCAGTAGCTAAGTGCTCATGTACTCTCCCATCTATACCTTCGTAATGACCACAGATTAACATAATATGAGAATACTGAGCTAACTCCCGAGCGATATGTTGATTAAATGGCCTGCCCGTCGGAGCAAGTATAATAATAGGCACATCTTTTACTTCAAGATGCTGCTTTATTGCTTCCACTGCCTCAAAAATAGGCTCTGGTTTAAGCACCATTCCTGCACCACCTCCATAAGGATAATCATCCACAATATGATGCTTATCATGAGTATAATCCCTAATATTATGAGTCACAATTTCCACTATACCTTTCTCTCTAGCTCTCTTCATAATGCTTTGCTCGAAAGGAGAATCAAGCATCTCAGGGAAAAGACAAAATATATCGATTCGCATCTAACTACTCCATAATAGCCGCTAGCTAAACCCTTATCTTATCACATAGACCATGCATAAAAAAGTTAAATTTTATTAAAAAATGGGGCAAAACCCCTTGACAAAATAATGATATGGATATTTAATAAGGAGAGTGGGAGAAAATGGGGAAAAAGGGAGTAAAAGAGGGAGTTAGAGAAGAACAATGACACTGGGTGTGGTGAATATCCAAATCTTGCTTCTGGGTAGCTAGCCCGAAAAGAGAAATAAAATGTTTTTCGGTGAATACGTATATAAAGTTGACGAAAAGGGAAGAGTACCTCTGCCACCAAAATTCAGACAGCAGATGAAGGATGGCGTGATATTAAGCAAGGGCATGGAGAAATGCACCGTGGCTTATCCCATATCCCAATGGAAGAAGTTAGCCGACAGCCTAGCAGCTAAAGCAGTAACCCCATCTAATTTAAGAACATTAAACCGTTCCGTTTTTAGCTCCGCTTCCGGTGTCTCCTTCGATGGGCAAGGCAGGATCACACTGCCAAACTCCCTACGTACCTACGCTGGCATTGAAGACACCGTTGTTGTTGTCGGAGCTAACAATTATGTGGAACTTTGGAATAATGAGCTATTGGAGAAGCAAAAAGCTTCCGACGAAGAACAGGTATCTCAGATAATGGACAGCTTTGGAGTACAATCATGAGCCAAACTGTATCTTTACCTTCCCACATTCCTGTTCTGCTTAATGAAGTCATAGAGGGATTACAACTTCGGGCAGGTGAATATATCGTCGACTGCACTATAGGACTGGGTGGGCATGCTCTTGCCATATTAGAAAGGATTTCGCCTTCAGGTAAGTTTCTAGGTATTGATGCTGACCCCCAAGCTCTGAAAATAGCTGAAATGAAGCTCAATGAGTATCGTGAAGAAGTTACTCTGGTTAATGATAACTTTGCAAATATCGAGGCTATCTGTACCAAATACCATTTTCATCCAGTTGATGGTATCCTCTTTGACCTTGGTGTCTCTTCTCTACAACTGGATACAGCCAAACGCGGCTTTAGTTTTCAGCACGACGCTCCTCTGGATATGAGATTTGACCCCAAGCAAGAACTAAGCGCGTCTGACATCGTTAACACCTTTCCCCAGGAAGATTTGGTATATATCCTCAGAGAATACGGAGAGGAACGTTACAGCCGGAAGTTAGCTCGACTTATCGTGCAGAATCGCCCTATTTCCACCACAACACAACTTGCTCAACTCGTTAAGCAAGTTCTGGGAAACAAGTATTCCAGGATTCACTCAGCCACCAAAACCTTTATGGCACTGCGCATTGCAGTTAATAGCGAACTGCAGAATTTAACGTCGGCTCTGAAACAATGTATTAACATTCTTCGCCCTAGTGGGAGGCTAGTAACTATCACTTATCATTCTCTAGAAGACCGCATTGTGAAACAATTCATGCAGCGTGAATCAAGTGGCTGCCTTTGCCCCCCAAAAACAATAATATGTTGCTGTGGGCATGTGCCCGCCTTAAAACTCATATCAAGGAAGGTCATCAGACCTACCTCGTTGGAGATAGAATCCAACCAGCGGAGCCGTAGCGCTAAATTAAGAATAGCTGAGCGACTATTGACAAAGTAGCACCTACAATAAAAAAGGAGGTGAATATGACAAAGAAAATCGTTGCCGCGATCGATGTAGGCACAAGTAAAGTAGCTACCATTGTGGCTAATATTAAAGCGCAAAACGACATTGAGATTTTAGGTGTGGGAGTTACTCCCAGCACCGGTCTGCACAAAGGCGTGGTAGTTAATATGGACAAAGCCAAGCAATCTATCACAGCGTCAGTAAAAGAAGCTCAGAGAATTAGTGGAATGCGCATAGACTCCGTTTATGTCGGCGTTACTGGCAGGCATATAACCAGCTTGAACAATCGGGGAGTCGTAGCTATCCCAAGAGACGACCGAATGGTGCGTCCCCAAGACCTTAAGCGAGTACTATCGGCAGCTCGTTCGGTACCTGTTCCCGAAGGCAAACAGGTACTGCACGCTATTCCTCGCTACTATGCTCTAGATGGACAGGAGGGAATAAAACAACCAGTGGGTATGCACGCAGCTAGGCTAGACGTGGAAACACATATTATTACTGCTTCAATAACTTCAATACAGAATCTGGCCAAGTGTATCCGCAGCATCGGTATCGACGTTGAAGACCTGCTTTTAGAGCCTTTGGCTAGTGCTGAAGCAGTATTAACTCCACAGGAAAGAGATACTGGCGTGATTATGGCTGATATCGGCGCTGGTACCACTGACATAGCTTTATTCAGAGGCGGCAGCATCTATCATACCGCAGCCATCCCTGTGGCTGGCTACCAGGTAACGAGCGATCTCTCGATTGGCTTAGGCTTGCCCTTTGAGATAGCCGAGAAGATGAAGAAAAGGTATGGTAATGTGACACCTGCTTTAGAGGTTGATGGGACAACTCAGGTAGGCCTTGAAAACGGACATAATGCCTCCTACCGCAATCTGTGTGATATTGTTCGTTCCCGAATGGAAGAACTACTACAGCTGATAATTACAGAAACGCCCACTACTGACTACCACTCATTAGCGCCCTGTGGCCTTGTTCTTACTGGCGGTACGTCCAACCTCACCGGATTTGCTGAGCTAGGAAAATCAGTTTTACAAATGCCTGTGCGAGTAGGTCGGCCCTTGAACAGTGGCATTTATGGCATCTCTGATATCCTTTACGACCCTGCTTATGCTACAACCCTGGGATTAATCCTGTGGCAGGCAGAAGGTAAAAGAGGAGCAGAGGTCCAGGTGAGAAAAGCTGGTATCTTGGGCGCTTTAGCAGGCTTGTTCAAGAAAGTATTCCATGGTTAATGCGGTTAACTAAGAAAGGAGGTTAAAGATGTCAAAACAAATTTTTACTCCGGCAGCAGCAAAGATTAAGGCTATTGGCGTTGGCGGCGGTGGCTGTAATGCTATCACTCGTATGGTACGGGAGGGAATAAAGGGGGTCGATTTTATAGGCACGAACACCGATGGTCAGGCACTAGCTCTATGTGTGTCGCCCATCATAATTAAACTAGTATAAAAAACGACCCGTGGTCTCGGCGCTGGTGGTGACCACAAAGTTGGAACCAAAGCAGCAGAAGAGAGCCATCAAGAGATAGAAGACATTATTGAAGGTGCCGATATGGTATTTGTCACTGCTGGCATGGGTGGCGGTACCGGCACCGGTGGCATCCCTGTCATAGCTGATATAGCCAAACAATCTGGTGCCCTCACCATTGCTGTGGTAACCAAACCATTCAATTTTGAAGGGGCGCACAGAAATCGAGTGGCTGAAGAAGGTTTGCTTGCCCTGAGCGAGAAGGTTGATACATTAATTATCGTACCTAACGACCGTATACTTCAACTCTGTGACGCCAAGACGCCTATGGATAGCGCCTTCAGGATGGCAGACGATGCTCTTCGCTTGGGAGTCAAAGCTATCTCCGAAGTGGTCACCGTTCCCGGCCTAATCAACCTCGACTTCGCTGATATTAAGTCAGTGATGAGAAACGCTGGTCCTGCATGGATGTCTGTAGGCAAGGCCACTGGACAAAACCGCGCCGCCGAGGCCGCCAAGACTGCTCTAGCTAGTCCTTTACTTGACGTATCCATAACTGGTGCTACGGGGGTATTGTTCAACATGACTGGTGGCACGAGCCTCACTTTGTTCGAATGCAACGAAGCCGCTGAGGTAATTGCTAAAGCAGTTAATGTTGATGCAAACATAATCTTTGGCGTGGTGTTTGACCCCAAAATGGATGGTGAAATTGAGCTCACTATTATTGCCACTGGATTTGCTACCCAATATGGAAAAGGAACAACCACCACTGACGAACTACGACGTTTGATGAAAGGAAGTGCTGATGTTTTGGACATTCCATCTTTCTTGCGTCGCTCTCAGCGCGCATCGGCCCCTGATATAAAGGCTACTTCTCCAAACGTACTGGCAACTCCATCACCAGCCAGTGTTTATAGGCAGTAAACCTAGGCCTCATTAGAAAGAAGGGGGTTAGCTTGCTACCCCCTTCTTTCTTGCCTAATATTACTTCGCAACTTAACTGTCGTTCTCACACTGAACTCCTCATTTTAACAACTATTACTTTTAACAGAATTTCTTCTATGATTCTTCAGTAAAAATATGTCAAGACTCTTTAGAAATGTCCTCTGTTTCAACTCATTAGAAATGACCTCTTGTTCTATGTCAGTGCTGCCTCCTTCTTCCGTGTAGATTGTAGATTAAATTTTCGCCAGGGGTGACTTGAGGGAGGAATGTAATTCCTCCTGGTTTCGGGTATTAGGGCCTTTTCAGTGGAG
>JAXHSX010000006.1:0-15779 GCA_034190625.1 Chloroflexota bacterium | reverse complement strand
AGTCCATGAAGTGCCATCATAATGAAGGATTGTGCCAGTATCCCCCACGGCAAAGACATCGTTTGAGGAGTTTCCCCAGACACCGTAAAGGTCATATGTAGTGCCGCTATTCATGAGAGTCCACGAAATTCCGTCATAGTGGAGGATAACACCTCCCCCTCCTACAGCAAACACATCGGTTGAGGAAGTACCCCAAATGTCACGAAGAAGATTGCCCTGCGGCAAGGGGTTCTGCCATTCCCAGCCATCAGTGTTTGCCTGTACCGTTTCTGCCATTGGTCCTGCCACTATTCCTAGAAACAGCACCAACGCCACAGCAACCAAAACATAAATTGGCTTTTGACACCATCTTGCCTTACTCATTTATTTTCCCACAAAACAGCTTCATGGCTTGATATTTACATAGCTATTTTAACCCCACCAGCAACCCACTCATGATTTGGAGAATTAAAATTAAAATTACTGCCATTTGAGTTATCTTGGAAAGCCACCAAAGAAACCCTAGTTGTATTAGCAGGCATAGTCAACGCGAATTGTTGGTGGTTCGCATTTCGCTCTGACCAATAAACATACGTTTGATGCCAATGAAAAAAATCCCAAATAAGATAATCATCACCACTCGTTGAGTTCTGTTTCTCTTGTAGTGCTAGGCACGCTTTTATATTTACTACAACATCTTCAAGTGGCTGCTTACTTATATTTGTTACCTGCAACTCTGCCCACATAATATGCTCTGTTCTTTCATAATTAGATTCTCGTTTCCCCTCCGCTGGCCTGACCGAAATGCGGGGAATACGTTCATTTTGAAGTTCTTGGAATTCACTTCTAGCCTCGTTTCGCTGCCTGATAGGCGCTAACGCGAGTGCGTACACCCATACACAAAATATTACGGAAAGAACAGCGATCAACCCAAAATACCAATGAAACACTTGCCAAATCACACCGCCCAACAGCAGATCAAAAAGACAGAAATACCAACTCTTCCAAATTGTCTTGGTATCGTTCCAACCCCGCCTCCAAGAACTTTGATTGAGTGGGTATTCCATACCCCTATTCTACAACTTTGGAGGTTTGCGTCAAGTATAGAATTACGGAAGAATTGCGAGAGAGCGGACTGGAATAATTGTGTGCGATGTCTTATCGCTAGACACTATACTGGATAAGTTCTGCCAGGTCTTCATTGTTACCAAAGCTATCAAAGTACTACGATGTCATAAGTTGTATTGCCTGTAAGCAGTTTGATTCGGATTGAACAAATGAGGCTCACGTCCTCAACCGTTCCGCTGTCAGCTTCCGCCAGAGGCCATTATGCTACGAAGAAACCCCCAAAAACCACCGGGAACATCGAGGCTCTCGATATCCGTGCTTTTACACTCGGGGCACTTCACCCTGGTCTTGCCTTTTGAGAGGCTCAGCTCCGATTCATTAAACTTAGCTTGGCACTGACGACATTTGTATTCTTGTATCGCCATTTTGTGATACCTCCTTATCCATTCTCTCTATTATCAAAGTCGACATTCTGCTTGTCTTGGTACGATTCTAGCTTATGATCGGGAAACCTTTGGAGCTTCATATAACCTCCATCAAGGTCTGGCTTCTTTCGAGTTGCTCTACGATAAGCTCACGCACCATGTCACAAGCTGCAGCGATCCTGGTGGTAGTCAAACTATAATAGATAGCATTGGCTTGTCTGTGTGAGATGACCACCCCTGCTTTCCTTAGAATGGCAAGATGTTGTGAGGCGTTAGATTGCTTGAGACCAAGGCTTTCTGCCAATTCAGCGACCGACTTCGCTCCACCTCGTAGCTCACTGAGAATCATAAGGCGCTTGGCATCAGCGAGGGATTTACAAAGCTCAGCCTGAAGCTGAAAGATTTCCGTTCTTCTATCGTCGTTCATAGCTGCCCCCCAGATTTCATATCCTTTACATTTAGCTTTATTAATGTATTAGCATATCATAATCTACGAATATGCTAACATAGCCAAGATATGTTGTCAATGTTTTCTAAAAGCAGAAGAGGCAAAGCTCAGACAGATAAATTATAGAATTTATAGTCGCCGATCTGCTCTGTATCCACCTTTGGTTGCAGGACATGATTGCCAGAACTTGCGCCATAGAGAAGCTAATGACAATTTATTCTTGATACAGGAAGGCGGAAGGCCCTATTGATTTCAGCTCTTTAACAAATATGAGCCGTGACGCTTCGATGTGGACGCTGCCATAGGTAAGCCTTTCCTCTTAATTATTTCTCCTGTAAAATATGAATTACCTGCCTTTCGAATAGCCATATTCTAGCCGAATATATTTAGCGATCAGGTTCATAGCTCCAAATAAATCGGGAGTGGGCAAGAAATATGTGGTTCGAATTCTAGTATATTGCCACTTAGGCTCAGGGTTAATTTCAATGCTTCCCTTGAACGAGTCGGACATAAGCATATCCTCCAGACGATAATCGGAGTTAAGCCTTTGGGTGAGGGGATTTGTTCCTTTCCACGTAATATTGACAACCTGTCCCCATAGAGCCTGGCTTTTCTTTTTCACCAGTTTGACCTTCTTGGCGACTTCCTTTCCCTCTAATCTTGGGCTTTCGACCAAGTAGTCGAGGAAATAATTTGTTCCATATTGGGTAGATACACTGATGATATTAATGAAGTCTATATTGGCATTTTCCACCAGAACAAGCCCTTCCGATCTTTGTCCTGCTCCTCTGCCGATTTTCTCCTTCTGCTCGTTTCTTTCCATTGGAGATGCCTGTATCTTCATCTCCTTAAGGTGCTGACAAAACTCCTCTCTTTTTTTAGGGCCGGCCTTGCTTCTTTGACGAAGTGCTATTACCAAGCCAGCGATACCGGAGATAGCTAATAAAATGATGGAGATTATTTGCCAATCCAATTTCTATTTTCCTTTCCCAAGATTTGTGGGCAGAGAGATGATGTTATCATATATGCCATAGGTCTCAAAATCGGGTTGTAATCCGACAGGATTACTTTCTCCTGGAAAGTTCGTTAAAATAAGCATTAACATGGTGAAAGACGGAACATGCTCTGCAACAATAATTCAGAAATTCAAGGAGGTTTACCGTGTACCTCATCATCCTTCTGGGGATTGTTAGTTTATTTGGGGATGTAACCTATGAAGGAGCCAGAAGTGTTACCGGGCCTTATCTGGCGACACTGGGAGCAAGTGCCAGCGCCGTCGGTTTAGTATCCGGTGTTGGTGAATTCATTGGCTATGGCCTGCGTCTTGCCTCGGGCTATCTTGTTGACCGCACTAAAGCATATTGGCTCATGACGTTTATCGGCTATGGATTGCTCATTGCTATTCCTTTACTCGCATTTGCTGGCAACTGGCAGCTTGCTGCCGTCTTTATTATATTGGAACGAATGGGTAAAGCCATCAGAAGCCCAGCAAGAGATACAATACTTTCATATGCGACAAAGGAGGTAGGAAGAGGCTGGGGATTTGGTATCCATGAAGCATTGGACCAGGTTGGTGCTATTATTGGTCCTATTGTTTTTTTCCTTGTTTTATCTTCTAATGGTAGCTACGATGAGGGCTTCACTATCTTATGGATACCTGCTTTGCTGACTTTAGCTATTCTTGCCATAGCAAGGAAGAAAGCTCCTTCACCAGAAAAACTTGAAGCTCCCGGGGACATAAGTAAGCAAGCAGGTCAAGGCAAACTCCCCAGGGTTTTTTGGCTCTATATTGTATTTACTATACTTTCCGTGGCGGGATTCGCTAACTTCCAGTTAATTTCCTATCACCTCAAAGTTCAGTCCGTTGTCTCAGATGCTCAGATTCCCATATTTTATGCTATTGCCATGGGTGTGGATGGACTGACGGCTCTTGTTGTCGGCAAGACATACGACAAAATCGGGCTTACATCGCTATTAGCCATTCCTTTACTAACCTTGCCTATCCCCTTCCTTGCCTTTTCAAGTAGCTATAACCTTGTGCTGATTAGCATGATATTGTGGGGTGTAGTGATGGGGATTCAGGAAGTTATCATGCGTGCCGCGATTGCTGATTTGACACCTATCGAGCGTAGAGGATTTGCCTACGGTATTTTCAATACAGCATATGGGGCGTCCTGGTTTTTAGGGAGCGCACTCATGGGTCTGCTCTACGGTATTTCTATCAATTACTTGATTCTGTTTGTGATTGCGATGGAGCTAATTTCGATACCAGCATTCTTCTTGGTTAGAAGAGCAGCCTAGCTTTTTACGAGAGTAGACACTGGATAAGGAGCATTGAGGATCAATGTTAAGGGAAGCTCTTACCAAATGGGAGTTGTATAGATTTCTCAATGAGCTGAAATCTAGCCCTGGAGAATACGTAACTTTATATGCCAAACCTACTTCGTTTCCAGACTATATAAATGAGCTAGCACTCCGACCTGAATATAGCAGATATGCTAATGAAATCAAAGAGTTAGTTAATGAAAAAGTTATTATTAGGGAAGCTGAGAAATATAATACCGGGGCAGTCGTTTTTTGGCAAGCCGGTGGAGATAAGCATATAGTTCTACCACCATTCCCAATTACCGCGAATAAGATAGCCACTGGTAATCTTGATGCCTCGCTATTGTATGAAACGATGGATCGGAAATACGCTGTAGGTGTCGTACTGATAGCATGGGGTTCATACGCTATAGGAATTTTTGAAGGTGATGGTCTGGTTGAATCCAAGGTAGGCACGGGATATATCCACAAGGAACACAAGAAGGGTGGAAGCAGCCAAAAAAGATTCGCTCGAAGAACCGAAGAGCAGAGAAGGGATTTTCTCAGAAAAGTTAGCAACAGGATTGAAGAGAGATTCAGGAACCACACTCTTGATTATATTTTCTTTGGAGGAAACAGGCTGATATATAAACCGCTATTGAGAGAATGCAAATATCTTGAGCTGGAGGCAGGCAAAATCTCTGACAGGATTTTAAATGTAAGGTATGCTGATAAGGAAACTTTGGGTTACAGTTTGGAGCAAATAAAAACATCCATAGTCTTCAGTGATTAAGCTTGATATCTGCTATCATTACCTGGAAGTAAGGACTGGAGTGTCTGCTAAAGAAGTCAGTAGCGAAGAAAGAAGTGTCAGACGGAGCTAAAGAAGCCTTTCGAAGGTATTTTGCCTTGATACTAATACTTTGGATCCTTTTCGTGTTATATCCCAACCCTGCGAAACTGGTTATTAGTGTCCACAGGGTTTTTGATCCAGATATCAATCCTGGTGCTGTTGAAACTATGCTGGAGGATTTTCCCTCGAACCCCATAGCTATAGAAAAAGCAGTTCTGGAGAAAATGCCGTATCGCTACGACTGGGAAATTCACAGCATGCCATGGTATTTTCCTACCGTTAAAGAAACAATGGAAAATGGGGAGGGTGATTGCAAAGCCCGTGCCATAGTTCTCGCTTCCATTTTGGAAGCGAAGGATATTCCCTATCGTATTAATTCTTCACCTATACATGTATGGGTGGACTATGAGGGTAAAACAGAGACTTCTATTGAGAATCCTAGAGTCAACTTCTACCGACATGACCCTGCAACAGGGGAGAGCTGGTTTCAATTCCCTGAGATTGACTTACGTGAAGCAATGGATTCCTTCTGGCGTGCTTTTTGGCATCCTATGCCTCACGGCAGAAAGTCTCTTCTTCTTTCAGGTTTAATAATCCTTGTAGTGCTCAGGGTGACTTTGTTTGAAAAAGGAGGACACTACAACCGTGGGCAAAAAGTGGCATAACCTCACTATTGAAGAGACTCTGCAGGCACTGCATACAGCGCGCTCTGGTGTCAGCGAAGTCGTGGCGAAAGAACGCCTGACGCAGTATGGCCTGAATGTACTGAAAGCGAAGAAGAGAGTCTCACCGTTACTGGTTTTCTTGAGGCAGTTACTTAGTCCGCTCATCTATGTTCTCCTAGCCGCAGCCATAGTCTCAGCGGTAGTAGGGCACTATTTAGACGCCTATGTGATTACTGGCATTCTTATACTTAATGCCATAATCGGCTTCACTCAGGAGACTAGAGCAGAGAAAGCTATGGAGGCTTTGGTTCGGCTTGCTGCTCCCAAAGCCAAGGTGAGACGTGAGGGCAAAGTAAGACTGATTCCTGCAAATGAGGTAGTTCCTGGTGACGTGGTGATTGTGGAGACTGGGGATAGAGTACCTGTAGATGCCAGAGTTGTTGAGGCGGCGGAATTGAAGGTGAATGAGTCCATCCTCACCGGAGAATCAATGCCAGCAGAGAAGCATACCGCTGTGCTCCATGGAGAGATAGCAGTGGCTGACAGGAAGAACATGGTACATATGGGTACCACGATTACTTCCGGGAAGGCTGTCACTGTAGCAGTTGCCACGGGTATGTCTACCGAAATGGGTAAGATTGCCTCTGCCATGGAAGATGTGAAACCAGAGCAAACACCTTTGCAGAAAAGCATTGCTAAATTGAGCCGTTTTGTCATTATCCTCTTTTTAGGGCTCTGTGCTCTCCTGGTGGTAATTGGGGTGCTCCAGGGATTAGGCTTAATGGACATATCGCTGGTGGCTATTGCCGCTGCAGTCTCTGCTGTTCCTGAAGGGCTGCCTGCGGTGGTCACCGTAGTCCTTGCTCTGGGTATGAATGGGATGGCGAAGCGCAATGCCATTATTCGCCGCCTTGTAGCTGTTGAGACGCTGGGCTCAGCCACTGTCATTTGCTCTGATAAGACAGGGACATTGACTTTAAATGAAATGACAGTGAAACGTATCTACGTCGATGGTCAGACAGTTGAAGTGAGTGGTGAAGGTTACCAGCCGCAAGGAGAATTCCGCTGTAATGACCAGCCAATAGAACCCCAAAGTGACCAAAAACTCGGTTTACTTCTGAAGATAGGAACTTTATGTAATGATGCCTTGCTTACCACAGAGAACGAGGAGTGTTGTAATATCCTTGGTGACCCTACCGAAGGTGCCATCATAGTAGCTGCTGCTAAGGCGGGAATGGATAAGGAGAAACTAGAGATATCCTTTCCCCGATTGGGTGAAATGCCATTTCAGAGCGAAAAACAGTATATGGCCACCCTTCATCCTAAAGATGGAGGTAAGGTAGTCTATGTGAAGGGTTCGGTAGAGAGGCTATTGTCACTAAGTCGTTACATCGTTAAGGGTGGCAGAGCTGTGCCAATACAGAAAGCAGATGTTCAGGCTATTGAGGAGGTAGTTAGCTCTATGGCTAGCGAGGGCATGAGGGTGTTGTCTTTTGCCTATACTGATATGCCTCTTGATTTTGGAGAGCTGACTGACAAAGTGCTAGGGGCACAATTAGTCTGGGTTGGCATAGCAGGGATGACTGACCCGCCTCGGAGAGAGGCGATAGAGGCCATTGCGCTCTGTCAGCAAGCTGGTATAAAGGTAGCCATGATTACTGGAGACCATAAGCTAACGGCTGAATCCATTGCTCGTCAACTTGGTTTGCCTTCAGGGAGAGCTATCACTGGTGCGGAGTTAGCTGAGATGGGTGAAGAGAAGATGGCACAGCAACTGCAGGATATTTCAGTCTTTGCTCGAGTCGAACCGCTTCAGAAGCTAAAGATAGTTAATGCGTTGCGGAAAGAGGGGGCTGTAGTAGCCATGACAGGGGACGGGGTCAACGATGCCCCGGCTCTCAAATCGGCTGATATCGGCATTGCCATGGGGGTTAAAGGTACCGATGTAGCTAAGGAAGCCTCTGACATGGTGCTGGCTGATGATAACTTCGCTTCCATTGTAGCGGCAGTGGAGGAAGGAAGAAGTATTTTCAATCGGCTTCGTAACGTGGTTACCTTTCTTCTTAGCACTAACATAGGAGAACTCTTGGTTTTGTTGCTATGTCTGGCCCTGGTGGGTCAGACGCCTTTGCTGGCAGTGCAAATTATCTGGATCAATTTAGTTACTGATACTGCTTCAGCTATCCCACTCGGATTGGAACCAAAGGCAGGAGATGAACTCAAGAAACCTCCACGCCACCCCAAAGTAGGTCTCCTCTTTCCTGGTCTCCTGACACGTATTGGATTTCTGGCGGTGGTAATGGCTGTTGGAACATTTCTGGTATTCAGATGGGCACAAGAGACGTTAAGCATAGAAGAAGCACGAACCATTGCTTTTTGTACCGTGGTTGCATTTGAATGGTTTAAGGCTTTCCTTGTTCGATCCGATGAACATACTGTATTCAAGCTGGGAATCTTCCGCAATCGCTGGCTAGTTTTGGCAATCTCGGCAGCCATCCTTTTGCAATTGGCAGTAGTGTATGCACCACCTCTTCAACTCGCCTTCCATACTGTGCCTTTAGATATAACGCAGTGGGGCATCATCCTTATCGGCCCTGTCTCTTTATTTGTTATAGAAGAGTGCCGCAAAGCTTTCTTTCCTAATCTTTTCTCTTTTGGTAAATGGAAACCTGTTCGTTCTTAACACCCATAATCATTTTTCGCTAGAAAGCATAGACTTATTCATAGAGTCCATATCTATACTAGGCTGCTTTCGAAGATATACCAAGTACGATCATGGTAATTCCGAGGCAGAAGAACACTACACTTACCACTCTATTCAGAGTTTTCTCATTAACTTTATTAGCAAATCGCGCTCCCAGGATACTACCAACTACAGTGCCAGCCACTATAGTAAGCACAGCAGTGATATCTATGTCTCCTCGGATTGCATACCCCACTACTCCTGACAATCTTTTAAAGCTGATTAAGAAGGCGCAAAAATAAATGAAGTCACTGGTCCAGCCGATGTTTTATGTCGAAAGTTATGAGTAGGGAAACGTAGAACCAAGGTGATTCATCATTTTCCCACTGAGAGTTCGGGGTTATAATTACCCTGTGCCGGTCTAATTATTGCTCCCCAGAGCTGGCATGGTGTGAAAGTGACACTTGCTATTTGGTAGGAACTGGAACTTTTAAGAATGGAGGCTTTTAGAGAGTAACGCCCAATCATTGAAAATACGGCAGCGATAGTTTAGAATGCTAAAAAGATAATCATGTCATCCTTTTTACATAGATATAATGACTTCAACCTCGATATTTAAAATTCCGCAAAATGCCTGGACGTAGATTAAAATGCTGTGTGTGCTTTACCAAGGTGAATGAAAATGCCTCAGTTTAGACTTACTGCTGATTTTCGTCTTACCGGTGACCAGCCCCAGGCAGTAGAAAAGCTAGCCCAAGGCTTGGAGAGGGGATATCTCGAGCAGACGCTGGTAGGCGTTACTGGTAGTGGCAAGACCTTCACTATTGCTAATGTTATTGAAAAGGTACAAAAGCCTACCCTGGTTCTCTCCCATAACAAGACTTTAGCTGCTCAGCTAGCCACAGAGTTTAAAGAATTCTTTCCCAACAACGCTGTAGAGTATTTTGTCAGTTATTATGATTATTATCAGCCAGAGGCTTATATGCCCAGCACTGACACTTATATTGAGAAAGAGACTGACATAAATGAAGAGATTGATAAGCTGCGTCATGCCGCTACTAGAGCCCTATTTGAGCGTTGCGATGTAATCATAGTGGCTTCGGTTTCCTGCATCTATAGTTTGGGGTCGCCTGAAGAGTATCATGGTTTTGCCACTACGGTGAAAAAAAACGCCAAATTCAAGCGAGATAGTTTAGTTCGTCGTTTGGTGGATATGCAATATGAGAGAAACGATTTTGAGCTTACCCGTGGAAAGTTTCGTATTCGTGGGGATACACTGGAAATTTTACCAGCATACGAGGATATGGCCCTGAAAATCGAATTCTGGGGAGATGAGATTGACCGAATTACAGAGGTTGATCCTTTTACCGGTGAATTGCTTTCTCATCGTGATCAGGTAGATATCTATCCTGCAAAACACTTCGTCACTCCCTACGATAAGCTGATGGTAGCAATCGAGGATATTAAAAAAGAGTTAGGGGAAAGACTCAAGGAATTAGGGTCTCAAGGTAAGCTTCTGGAAGCTCAAAGACTTGAGGCACGGACTAATTACGATATCGAAATGCTTCAGGAGGTCGGTTACTGCACTGGAGTGGAGAATTACTCCCGGCATCTGCAGCAACGTGCCCCGGGTAGCACGCCCTGGACTTTGCTCGATTATTTCCCCTCCGATTACTTAGTTTGCATTGATGAATCACACATGACGTTGCCTCAGATAAGAGGTATGTCTCGCGGTGATTTTGCTCGAAAGCAAACCCTGGTTGATTATGGTTTTCGTCTCCCTTCAGCGATGGACAACCGCCCTCTGAATTTTGAAGAATTTCAGGAGCGCATCAACCAGATTATTTATGTTTCGGCTACTCCAAAGCCGTATGAGTATGAGCATAGTCAGCAAATAGTTGAGCAGTTAATCAGACCTACGGGATTGCTGGAGCCTGGTGTAGAGATAAAGCCAACAAAGGGGCAAATTGATGACCTTATTTATCAGATAAAAAGTCGAGTGGAAAGAGGAGAACGCTGCTTGGTGACCACCTTGACCAAGAGAATGGCAGAGGAATTAAGTGACTATCTTCGGGAAATGGAGATAAAGGTTCATTATCTTCATTCGGAAGTGGAGACGTTGGAAAGGGTGGAAATTCTTCGTGACCTTCGTCTGGGCGTCTATGATGTGGTTGTCGGTATTAATTTGCTCCGAGAGGGGTTGGATTTGCCCGAGGTTAGCCTTGTAGCCATCCTGGATGCCGATAAAGAAGGCTATCTCAGGTCAACCGAAGCTCTTATACAAACAATGGGGCGTGCTGCCAGACACGTGAATAGTCATGTGACAATGTATGCTGACATTATCACCAAATCCATGCGGGAAGCAATAGAGGAGACTCAACGGCGTCGAAAGATTCAGGAAGCTTACAACCAAGAGCATGGCATAACTCCTCAAGGAATAACAAAAGCTATCAAAGACATCACTGAGCGAATTCAAGTGGTAGCCGAGTCCAGGACTCCTTATATCATTGCGAGTGGCGTAGCCACGAAGCAATCTCCTGTTTCCAGGGAAGAAGTTGTTCGCTTGATTAAAGAGCTTGAATCGGAGATGAAAAAAGCTGCTAAGAATCTGGAGTTCGAGAAAGCTGCCATGATCCGCGACCGCATTACCGAGTTGAGAAAGGATGAGGAATTGATTTCACCATCAGCCAAAGCCAAATAAGATAGTTAAAATGCAGATTCAAAAACATCGCTTTTTCTATGGTTGGGTAATAGTAGCTGCTGCCTTTGTAGTATTGGTTGTAGCGGGAGGCACGTTTTACACCTTCGGTGTGTTTTTCGAGCCGCTATGTAACGATTTCCATTGGACAAGAGCCACGACAGCAGGAGCTTTTTCCCTCTATTTGATTGTACACGGTATTGTAGGCATCGTAGCCGGGCGATTTACCGATAAACATGGGCCAAGATTGGTAGTTGGTAGTTGTGCTATTTTCCTTGCCGTAGGCTATCTATTGTTATCTTATATCGGTACTGTTTGGCAGCTATATTTATCCTATGGCATTTTTATCGGGGTAGGAATGTGCGGTGCGTGGATTCCACAAGCTGTCACAATAACCAAGTGGTTTGTTACAAAGCGAGGTATGGCACTTGGTATAGTTGCTGCCGGTTCCGGAATAGGACAGCTTATCTTTCCACTATTGGCGAGACATATTATCTCTACCGATGGTTGGCGCATGGGATATTTTATTATGGGCATAGCCGCCCTAATCTTCATTGGCATAGCATCCTTGTTCCTTAAAGGTGCTCCAGAGCAAGCCGGGCTTTCGCCTTATGGTGCTGAGCAGGTTGAGCATACTAATTCAAGTGAGGGAAATATTGCTGATGAAACTGAGTGGACACTGCCTCAAGCAGTTAAAACAAGGGCATTTTGGGGATTTGGAGCGATGTACATCTTATTCGGTTTTGGTTATGTTGTACCCTTTGTTCATGTGGTAGCACATGCTACCGATATTGGGATATCATCAATGTCTGCTGCCGGTATTCTCTCTCTAATCGGCATCGGGGGCATTGCCGGCAGATTAACTATGGGTGCAGTGTCAGATAAGATTGGGAGAAAGATGGCTATTTCCATCTGTCTGGCTATGGTTGGTATATCGATAATTTGGCTATTGATAGCAGACCAAGTTTGGATGTTTTACTTGTTCGGTGCAGTTTTCGGCTTCTGTTATGGAGGTACTATTCCATCACTATCGGCATTGTGTGGGGAATTCTTTGGGTTAAGGTCTATGGGAACTATTTATGGTACTCTAATCCTATTTTTTACAATTGGTGCTGCGATTAGTGCACCTCTCGCTGGGTATATGTTCGATGTCACTAGTAGTTATCACCCAGCTTTTCTATTTGGTGGGTTGACTAGTCTCCTAGCTGCTGCAATTACTTTCCGCTTCCTGAAGCCGCCGAGGCCTGTACTTAGCTAGGATATGACAAGATAAAAATGTATATTAAAATAACCTACTTTCTTAGCATTAATTAAAGTTCGAAATCCCCTCCGCCTCTTGTCTTTAGGATAGAGTGGCAATAGTTTTAACAGGAATAGAAATGCAGCGACTAAGGTGCAGTCCTCAAGTTGATGAAGAACCGACTGAAATTGTGAAGGTAGATGCGAAATAACGGAAATAATATCTGGAATTCACCGAGTAGACGGCGTTAGAGGTGCCAATAGCTACCTTGTTATTGGCGAAGGCGTGATTACGGTCATTGACACTGGTATGCGGGGAAATGGGAAGAAAATTGTTGAGTATATCAAGAGCCTGGGCAGAGACCCTTGTGAGGTTGAAAGTATAGTCCAGACCCATGCTGACTTCGACCATAGTGGGAGTGCAGTAGAGCTTAAAGAGATGACTGGAGCGAAGGTTGCTATACACGAAGGCGATGCCCTGAGATTCTCCCGATTAATGGGACTAAAAAAAATGAGAGGGATTTCTACACCGCTATTAAAGGTAACGTCCAGAATTATGAATTTCCGAGCGACTAAGCAGGATATCACGTTAAGAGAAGGGGACAAGATCGGCGACCTTAAGGTTATACATACACCTGGGCATACCGAGGGTAGTATTTGCCTGTATAAGCCCGGAGATCTTATATTTGTTGGTGATGTAATGAAGTGTAATAAAAACGGCAGTTTGGAACTTCCGTGGAGGCTGGTGACACTGGACATGGTTAAAGCCAAAGAATCGTTAAGGAAGATATCGCAGCTCCAATTTGACATATTATTACCAGGACATGGCAGGCCTGTGCTCCAGGACGCTACGGAGAAGGTAAGGCACTTGCTAGAAAATGCTGGCTGATTGCTATCCTTCAGTGGGGCATGCGTAAGCCTTGTGCCCTATCCCGAAAGTTGAATCTATAAAGGTGGTGGCCTCTCTTATGATTGAGTGATAACGACGGAATATGGTGTTATGGTTTTCGGGAAGCCATACGATGCGGGGGCGACCACATGCCTCCCAAAACTCCAGCGCGGAATCTCTTGGCATAGAATCGTCCCACTCCGCGTTAATCATTAGCAGAGGGCGGCCACGGAGGTAGCGCGTGAAGCTAAGTGGATCGAACCAGAAGCATTCCTTGGCAGGAGTTACATTTTCAATCCCTCTTTCCTCTACATCAGCCAGATATCGTGGGTATTGGCTGTATATTTCATGACATTGGGACTCTGTGCACTTGTGGCTTATTCGTGCCGCATCGTTTTTACTCCTCCAGGTTATCTTTTCCATATTACCGCCTGTGACTAGCAAGACACAGGCCATAATTCGCTTATCCACAGCCATAGATATGGCAGAGGTAATGCCCCCAATACTTATGCCTATCATTGCTACTCTCCGATCGTCAAGTTCGTTTCTGGTCTCTGCCCAATCTATCACTTGGCGTGCATTGATAACCATTACCTGACATAGCTCCAGCCAGTCCTCAATGCGGGGCGCGTAGGGCTGTTCTTTTTTTCCCTTTGCTGTTTCTCGGGCTGGCAACACGAGTTCCAGAACGAAGGAGGCTATGCCTAATTTTGCCAGATCTCGCGCCAGCAGCTTGCAGGGTATCGGGTTTCTCTCTCCTAATGCTCCCAGACCATGAAGTAGAATAACAAGAGGAAAGCAGTTACCACTGCTGGGCACATAATACTCACCATGCGCAGTATTGTCCTTCTGATAGCGGTTAGGATGAGCGCTATTAAAAGTGACGTCATGGCAACACCAATGTAGCTTGCTTTCTTTAAGCCTGAGGCTGAAGTGCTGCTCCCCCTTCACATAGTCATACGGTTGCATTTCTTAAACTGGGTTAATCCTATCTTATTTGCTTTAAATGAATCATTGATGTTCCAAATTAGACCATCACATCAAGCCAAAATCATTTGTCCATGATTACTCTGAGATCACTGTCTTTCCCAGTTCCCTCACACCTAAACATTGAACCATCTAGGGTGAGCTTGGTCGTAAAACACTCGGATAGCACTTTTATTCTTTTCTCCATCCCCCCTATGGATTTAAGCATACACCCGCCTTTTAACGACATGTTTTGAATTGTCTGTGTTTCGTCTGCTGGGATTACGGATACAACAAATGTACATGAGAATCTTCCCTCACGTGCTCTTAATAACCCTAATATAGCTTGCCAATCTAGTTACTACTTAATAGGGCTATTTATTGTACCTACTTGCGATACATAATGATACGAGGTAATTCAGTATCTTTTGTATTTTCCCCCACCGAACCCACCACCTCTCTTGTTACCATACGACCCACCACCTCTGTTATCAGGGCGAGGTCGAGCTGCACTAACATTTAGCGTCCGATCCTGTAAAGTTTTCCCGTTCAGAGCAGTAATTGCAGCTTGACCTTCAGACACTAATGGCATTTCAACAAACCCGAATCCTTTTGGCTGCCCACTATACTTGTCCGTTATGATACTTACAGATGTCACTTCTCCATAAGCTGCGAATTCTTGGCGTAGGTCGTCTTCAGTGACATCATAAGATAAATTGCCTACATATATCTTCATATTAATCCTCCTTTCATTAGGTTATGGCTATTACTAATCAGTTGCTTTTCAGCTACTTTTGCCCTCTCCTTACTATCTACTCAGTCACAGGTCTATCAGTACGAGGTTCAAAGGGTACTTCGGTATCTCTGCCACACTCGGTCCACGTTGCCCGAAATATTTGGCGGCGGGCACCGTGGCTGCAGCTACCATTTCCATATTGTTCTGCCTTCCTTTCCTAGCGACATTAGGGGCAACGCTTGGGCTTATTAGTATAGCCCCCAAATTGTAAAAGCTCTTGCTCCTCAGCGCCGAAAGTGAAGACAGCCCCAAAATCTGAGCACTGGATCGACTTGTCCTTAAAACTCAGTAGATACCCTCCTCTCTTTGAAATTCTAGCTGGAATCCGTGTCATCCAATACTTGAGTAAACCTGAGATAATATATAAAAGTATACAATGCCCTAAACTGAAACTGACTTTTGATTATACACTGAAGAAGCACTGTTTACAAAAACCAGTACAAGCCCCCACCAGCTTACCTAGAAAGAACTCACGGTAATAAAATTGTGCCATAATGGGGAATTTGAGACAGCCGGCAGAGAGGCAAGCAATACCGAGTTGCCATTTTCGGAATTCCTAGTGGATATTGGGAGACTTTATGCTAATACTCAACACAAGCAATTGGTTGGATGGGGAAATGGTAGTGTGACGGAGCTGAACGGATGAGCAACTAGAAGCCATAAAAACAGTATTTCTCACGGACTCAGACGAAATTATAGCTTCCAATAATCGCGAAAGAAACTCTGCTCGTGATTTACTATGGCAGGGAGATGCTTGAACTGTAAC
>JAXHSX010000059.1:0-6112 GCA_034190625.1 Chloroflexota bacterium | reverse complement strand
CCTGGGGCTTGCCCTTTTTTGAAAGTATATGGCAGGGGACAAGAAGAAGGGCAAGCCAGCAACTAGGATCACACACCCAAGATACTGTAGAATTTCAAGACCCCAGTAGGGTCCAAATACAGCTCCATAAATTATGCCCCCTATGATTTGCAGAAACATTACATATGCCATCGCCTGGACCCAAGCTGACTGAGGTCCCAGAAAAGCAGCATTTATTGCCTGGTCAGGACACTGCGTTTCACATTTTAAGCATTGTACGCAATCTCTTTCTCTGGCGGGAAAAGCCTTTCTCTCCGAGGTCGGATGACCGGGGGTTTCTCTCCACTCGTACACATGCATCGGGCAAACATCAAGACATATGCCGCAACCATTACAAATATCCCAGTCAACCCCGGCAACAGTTCCACGTATGCCAAGTTTTTCTGGTGGGTCCACAGGCCCCCAGATGGCTATGCCTTCCTCCTTGCCGGCTTTTTTCCTTTTCTTCCGAAAATCAGAATCGATAGCCATATAAATCACCCTTAATAATATTTAGTCTAGTATGTAGATTGATATTAATAGTTTTCTTAATACCGTCGATTACTGCTATCTTCAGTCCGTGATTTGTAAAATTAAATTCCTATGGAAGGCGAGGTAATGTTTGCTGTTCTTTCCTGCCTGCCAAAGCTGTTGACGTTCTTGAATGATATTGCATACAGTACTTACCCATAAACATCTGTCCTAAAGATGGGATAGGCTGAATTTATATGAACTTCTCAGCTTTCAATAACCTCCTTTGTGCTGGGGACTCTGCCCATAATTCGTTCATCAATACGGGTGGCTGAGTCCAGGGCTCGGCCTAAGGCTTTGAATAGAGCTTCGGCTTTGTGATGGTCATTTATGCCACTGAGCAATTTAGCATGAAGGTTGATTCTAGCTTCAGAGGCAAAGGAGACCAGAAAATGGCGGACCAAATCAGCATCCATGTCACCTATGCTTGCTTCATTAAAGGCTACTTCAATCACGTTGTAAACTCTACCTCCAATATCTACTGCCACTACTGCCAGGGCTTCATCCATGGGGATGATAGAATGAGCCATGCGGACAATGCCTTGCTTTTCTCCTAAAGCCTGATTAAAAGCCTTGCCTGTGGAGATAGCCACATCCTCGATTACATGATGCTGATCGGAGCCTGAGGCTGAAATTTTTATATCGAATATTCCATGCTGAGCTAGCTGGGTAAGGAGATGATCGAACATTCTTATACCGGTAGTAATTTCAAATTGCCCGCTACCATCAATGTTTAGTTCCACCCTTATGGTTGTTTCTGCAGTTTCGCGAATTATTTTAGCTTTTCTTTCACTCATTTTTAACCTCCTTTAGCGCCTCAATTAAAACGTCTGTATCCTCTGACTTTCCCACAGTTATCCGCAGATAATCCTTTAGTCGAGGAGTATCGAAGTAACGAATAAAGATACCTTTTTGGCGAATCTGTTGCCAGATGATTTTTGCGCGAGATTCTTCATTGTACTTATCCTGAGCGAGATTCTTCGTTTGCTTCTCTCCCTTATCATGACAGGAAGCAGGGAGCTCGGAAGAATATTTTAGGGAACAAAGAATAAAGTTGCCTCCTGAGGGGTAAGGTCTTAGCCAACTAAATTCCAACAATTTGCTAAATAATCGCTCCCGTTCTGTAACTATCTTGGCCACATTACGACGAAGGTAATCTATATCGGCTATAGAGGCTAGCACCGCAGCTTGAGCTGCAACGTTGACATTATACGGCTGTTTAATCTTCATGAGGTAGTTGACCATCTCGATAGGGAAAAATCCGTAGCCTATTCTTAAACCGGCTAGTCCTGCCCATTTGCTAAAGGTACGTAGCACTATCAGGTTGGGATAATTAGGCACCAAGTTAGCCATAGTTATATTACTGAATTCATAATAGGCTTCGTCCACTACAACGATTTTCCCGGTGTCAACGAGTTTCACAATTTCCTGTTCAGTACTAGTGTTGCCTGTAGGATTATTCGGTGAGGCAACAAAAATAACCTTTGTTTTTACAGTGATGGCCTTTTTTATGCCAACCATGTCAAGGCTGAAATCTCCACTTCTAGGCACATCAACTAACTTGCCTCCGCAAACATCGGTACTAAAAGGATACATACCGAATGTGGGTGAACAATTGATAACTTCATCGCCAGGCTTAAGGAAAAGTCTCAGAATAAGGTCAATTAACTCGTCGCTGCCACTGCCACAAACAATGTGCTGATATCTCAAGCCAGTATATTCCTCCAGAGCATTCCTTAGCTCCCGCTGCTCCGGGTCGGGGTAGATATGGTAATAAGGATAACTGACTATGGCTTGATAAACCTTTGGAGAACAACCATATGGATTCTCATTGCCATCGAGTTTGACTATTTTCTGTCCAGCCTTCTGTTCCAGAATCTCCGTTGGTTCAATAGGAGTATAACCTACCATAGCTGCCAGTTCAGGTCTTATTAATTCTTTCATACCTGCTTTTAATATTTTTGGCTTTTTAATTTCTAATTGCTTGTTCAATTTTAATATTCTCTGATGTCTTCTATACCATATTCTCCCGTAGTGACAAGTCTTCAAGTCCGTCCGCTTTAAATTCGGACAGGTTTAAAAACATGTTCCTACGTTCTCAAACGGCTTCATTTCATACTCTCATCTTAATGTTCGCTGGTTAGCCTTATCTCCATTGCTCGAGAATGGGCATCCAGCCCTTCAGTCTTAGCTATTACTATAGCCGAATGGCTTAGCTGCTGCATAGTAGTTTCATCTAAAGCAATAATGTTACTGACTTTTAAGAAATCGGTAATGCCGAGCGGAGAGCTAAAACGGGCGCTACCGCCTGTGGGTAAGACATGACTGGGACCAGCAATATAATCCCCCAAAACTACGGGTGAACTTTCACCGACAAAGATGCAGCCAGCATTGTGTATCCTATTAACAAGAGAGGAGGAATTGGATACCATAAGGGAGAGGTGCTCTGGAGCATAGATGTTGGCAAGCTCAATAGCTTCACCAACATGGTCAACAAGCACGATCATGCCTTTTTCAATAGCCTGGTTAGCGATAGAACGCCGTTTTAAGTTCTCCAATTGCAGCGCAATCTCTTTGTTAACTTTTTCAGCTAATTCAGGTGATGTGGTTATTAAAATGATTGAAGCCATGGCATCGTGCTCAGCTTGAGCTAAGAGGTCGGCAGCACAAAAAATGGGATTAGCTGTTTTATCGGCAATAATGACTAGCTCGCTCGGTCCTTCGAGACTATCAATAGCTACTGCACCATAAACAAGTTTCTTGGCTAAGGTTACAAATATATTACCCGGACCACAAATTTTATCCACTTTAGGTATTGACTTGGTGCCATATGCCAAGGCAGCAATAGCCTGAGCACCGCCAATCTTGAAAATTCTATTGACTTCAGCAATATCGGCAGCTACCAATGTAGGTGCAGGAATTTTACCATCCTTACCTGGGGGTGAGACCATGATGATTTCCCTGACACCTGCTACCTTAGCTGGTATAGCCGTCATCAAAACTGTAGATGGGTAAGTGGCAGTACCACCTGGAACATATATACCTACCTTATCCAGAGGGCAGATCTGCTGTCCGAGTTGTTTATCAATGGCTATCTTGCCGACCTTCGACTTTGAAGCAGAGTGGAAGGCATGTATTCTCTTGGCTGCGAATTCCAATGCTGGGATGAGTTCCTTGTCAATCATGTCGTAGGCTGCTTTGATTTCTTCTCTGGTTACTTCAAGGGAGCGAAGCTCAACACCATCTAGCTTCTTGGTGTAATTGAGAAGAGCCTCATCGCCTCCTTTGCGCACATCAGCAATAACTTGCTCTATCACTTCTTGAGGAGAAAGCTCTTTACCAAAGAGTTGCTTTATCCCTGCCCTTAGCTCTGGCGAGGGAACAAACGATACCCAATAATTCTCCCTGGAGAGCAATTGTTTGGCTTTGTCGAAGCCTTCAATCTTTATCATATTTCACCCTCACGTCCCTCGCCAGATAAGGGGTGGAGTGGACGAGAGCCACCTTCTTAACCATCTCCCGTCAAGGGAGAGGAGATATATGAGATTGTTTATCATATCACCCTGAGCACTAGCGAAGGGTCTAGATTCTTCTCCTTCACTTCGTTCAGGGTCAGAATGACAGAGGTATTTACTAAACGACCTCAGAAAATATGTGAGATTGAAATTTCTGAATAAGAAATTCGATTTTCTCCTTCTTAGCAGGCTGGTCAATACTATTTATGTTCCCAAGTAAGCAGGCGGTAGATTGAAAAAGCGTCCCAATAATCTTTAATCTATGCTCGGTGAGGGTTTTTCCTGTCTGAGTATTGTCAACGAGTAGGTCAGCATCTTCAGGTAGAAAAGCCTCACTTGCTCCCCATGTAGGTATTAGCTTATAGGGATTTATGAGATTATCCCGAAGATACTTATCGGCAATATTTATGTATTCTGAAGCTACTCTGATCGGCGTAAGCCTGCCACTTTGAACAAGTTCTCTCAATTCAGCGATATTATTTACAGGAACATCCTCACTTATTGCTGCTACAATTTTAACCGCGCCAAAGCCAAGGTCGAGCAATTTCCTTACTGGACTGGAGGGGAAATGGTAGAGGTGTTCCAGTAGCCAATCTTTGCCGGTTATAGCTAAATCGAAATTGCCATTTGCAACCTGAAGTGGCATATCCTGAGGTCTGATTGCTTTAACACCTAGCCAATCAAAATTAACGGATGGACGGCGATTCAACACCCCTGTGGAATATCCCTGGAAGCTGAGTCCAGCCCGTTTTAAAAATTTTGAAGTGGGCTCTTGCTGATGTCCATCAGGCAAGGCTAGTTTAATTTCCTTTGCCCGCCAATCGGTATGTACAGGTTTCAACGGTTGCTCGTAACGCCGAGCACGATTTTCTGTTGCTAATAAGGCATCGTTTTTAGATTGCTTCGTTACCTCATCGCAGAGTTTACTCTGAGTGATGCGAGATTCTTTCCCATGCTCAGAATGATAGTAAGTAAAAAGTTCGTGGTTATGGTTCACCGTAACAAATTTAGCACTTAAACATCCCAATATTTGGCTCAGATCTTTACCCTCCAGGCTTTCCCTGTTAGCGACAAGATAGGCTGTCACCGGAAATAACTCTGCCAGAGGTACTAAGCTCTGTGCCTTCAGGTCCGTTTCATTTCTTTGCCACAGTATAGCTATATCAGCATTCTCTGGAGGATAAACTTCAGCAGCTCCCCACACAGGAATAATTTTGAATCTCCTTATTCTGAGGTTCAAAGCCAGAGACTCAGCTAGATTTGGGTATTCACTTGCGATACGATATTCGCCTCGACTGGATAACTCATGGAGATTTGATATCCCTATTTCATTACTGGCTACCACATATATTTTACCTTCACCATAGTTCAGGCTTGATACTTTAACAAGAGCACTAGCCGGATATTTTATCTGTAATTCTTGAATCCAGTCCAAGCCACATATACCCAAATCGTAATTTCCTATTGTTACCTGTATGGGGATATCTTTTTCTTGAAACACCTTGGCAGAAAGATAGGAAAATCTTGTTGATCCAAGGCAATACTGCCTTGAGTTTCCATTATAATCCTCAAAGCCCAGTCCCAGCTCATTAAGCAGTTGTGCGGTGGATGGTAGAAACCTGCCTTTAGGCAAGGCAAATTTGACGGATTGATCTTTCATAAAATAGCTCTACTTGCCTATTACGTCGAGAATCTCAACTGTGGAAGTCATATCTTGTTGTCGTCCCTGTCTGCAGTCCTTGAGTATAAACGGCTTCTTATTGAAAACTGAGATAATCCAGCGATAGTCATTTATTTCCTTACCACCAAAGCCAAGTTCCGTAGCATGCCCAGCGGCACGAAGTGATTGAGCCAGAGTAAAACATGTTCTTACTACCTCTGCAGTTTGTTCCTCTCCTTTGACTAAGATCTGAACCTCATCTCCATTTCCCGGCGGAAGTAATTTCATTATAGTGTCGACATAAAGAGCAAATCCGCAAGCTGGGACATTTTTCCCACCCATAAGTGGAATAAGGTCGTCATATCTTCCTCCTCCGCTTATTCGCTGC
>JAXHSX010000058.1:0-5147 GCA_034190625.1 Chloroflexota bacterium | reverse complement strand
TTACGGCAACTATCACCATAGCTGCCACTCTCAGCTACAAATCTCTTCCTTTGTTTTATTAAACTCAGATCTCTTACCTTACAACTAGCTTTAAGAAATAAGCTACCACCATACCCACCGTCTCCTCCATCAGGACCACCACGCGAGATATATTTCTCATGGCGAAAACTTACAATCCCGTTTCCACCATCTCCACCCCTAACAATAGCCTCAGCTATTATAATCATAATAAAGTTATTAAGTAATTAATAGTATTAGATAAGAGGGAGTAATTATACTATTTATAATCTATTCTTTTCAGATAGTTGAGTGATTGGTGAGAATTGCTATGGTAAGCGGATTATTTTGCAAAGGACATGTGAAGATATTAACACTTTATGCACATTTTTTCACTTGCAATACCCCGAAATATCCTGTCTCTAAAGCAACCTTTTCCCATTTACGTTTTATGCATATTGATAATCTCTTTAATTTGGGATATTTGCTGTGATAGGTGAAGATTAATGTTTATTTCACCAGCTATCTTTTCGTAGCCATGAAGTGCTGTGGCGTGATTTCTATTGCCTAATATCTTGCCAATTTCAGTGAAAGAGTCGTTATTTTCTTGCCGCATAAGGTACATGGCGATTTGGCGAGCTAAAACGACTTTTCTATCTCTGTTCTTACTGATGATTTCTTCTACAGAAAGGTTGAAGTAATCAGCCGTTGTCTTAATTATTATCTCTTCATGTTGGTCCTTTCTGACTGTTAAGAACTTGTTAATTACCTCTGCAGTGATGTTGGTTCCACTTAACCTTGCCTGGGCAGTGAAATAGGCTAGAGCTCCCTCAAGCTGGCGAACATTATCGTGCATTCTTTCTGCTATGGTTTGTAATACTTCTTCAGGTATTGGCATTCCGAGTGTCGCTGCTTTGCCTCGTAGTATAGCCAAGCGAGTTTTATAGTCTGCTGGCTCAACAGGAACAACCAATCCCCATTGAAGACGTGACCTTAACTTATTACTAAGTGTAGACATGTCTTTGGGGTGGCAGTCAGCGGTAATAACAATTTGGCGGTTATTACTATGGAGTTCGTTGAATACTTGGAAGAAACATTGTAAAGACTGCTTCTTATCGTACATAAACTGGATATCGTCAAATAGTAGGGTGTCGATGTCTCTGAATTTATCGTGAAAATTCTCAATTTCTCTCTGCCTTGCTGCTAGTATAAACTGGCTGGTAAATTGCTCGGCAGTGGTGTAAACTATTTTAAATCCGTTACTGTTTGCCGCCTGCCCAATGGCATGTAATAGATGCGTTTTACCCTGGCCAGTGTTACTGTGAATGAGAAGAGGATTGTATATGCGTCCTGGGTTTTCTACCACCTCCTGAGCAGCAGCAAAAGCTAAGCGATTACAATCGCTAACGATGAAATTATCGAAAGTATACTTGGGATTAAATAATTTTTGTCTAGCCTTGCTACTTGTACCTCCATCAATTTGTCTGCTGGCGGACGAAGAAGCAAATTGATTCTGATCTTTACTACAAACTATAATTTCTAGCTCGATATCTTTTCCCAGGATGTTAGTCAGGGTCTTTTTTATTAAGGAATGAAGGCGCTTTGATAACCATTCAGCGATGAATATATTAGGGACTCCGACAATAAATACATTGTCTTGATAGCTTATACCCTGGCTACTACTAAGCCAAGTGTTGAAATTGGCTTTGTTAACCTGAAGTTGAAGCTCCCCTAAAGCTCTTTCCCAAACGTCTCTAGCCGAGTACAATTAACTCCCGCTTGTGATTTTTACCCTGATTTAGATTTCCCCACTCAATCCCTACAATGACTGAGATAATTGCTATAGAGGAGGGAAACTACAATTAGTAATTTTATCAGGTCATCAAGGATACCCCTCTAGGCAATTTTTGACATAACGAAAAATTTTCTTCAGAATATTTCTATGCCTATGCGCATCGTTTTCATGGGGACTCCGGACTTTGCTGTGCCTATATTGGAATCGTTGATCAGTGGTCATTACCACGTGGTTGCAGTGTATACGCAACCTGATAAGCGAGCAGGCAGGGGGCAGCGAGTAATCGCGCCTCCGATAAAGAGGCTGGCTGCGGTGAACAATATACCTGTTATTCAAACAGAAACTCTGAGGTCAACGAAAGCACTGGAGGAAATGACTGACTTCAAACCGGACCTGATCGTCGTAGCAGCTTTTGGGCATATCTTGCCCGAGACAATATTGTCTCTGCCTAAATTCGGTTGCCTTAATGTCCATCCTTCCTTGTTGCCTCGGCATCGAGGTCCATCCCCGATAGCCGATGCTATTCTCTGTGAAGATGAAGCTACTGGTGTCAGCATTATGTTAATGGATGCTGGAATGGATAGTGGCTCGATTTTGGCTCAAAGAAAAGTAAGTATATCTGCTGAGGACACCACCGGTATTCTTACATCTAGGCTGGCCAAATTAGGCGCTGAGCTTTTAGTCGAAACTTTGCCCCGATGGGTCGAGGGCAAACTTGAGCCACAACGTCAAGACGAGACAATGACTACTTATGGCAAGCCCGTAAGCAAGGAGGACGGTGAGATAGACTGGCATCTTCCTGCCGTGAAGCTTTGGTATCAGCTAAAAGCCTACGATCCCTGGCCTGGCTGTTATACCTCGTGGAAAGGCAAGCGGCTCAAAATCGTTGCTGCTATCGTTCTTGTTGATGTAGTACAGGGTGAGGTGGGCGAAGTGGTGGCTTTACCAAAGGCGATGTCGGCGAAGTTTGGAGTAGTAACAGGTGAGGGCATCCTGGGGCTGCATCAGGTTCAATTGGAAGGGAAACGTCATATGTCTGTGGAAGAGTTTATTCTCGGGCGAAGGGATTTCATCGGCTCTATCTTGAGATGAAATTCAAGTTGCTCAGTGGATAGATGAAGCAAGCAATGTCGGGTAGAGAAGACAGTTTATTGACAAGGAGTATTTGGACTTTATTATTGCTATTGAGTAACTGATATTGCTGTGCTAGTAATTCTAGTTATTGACAAGGAGCATATAGGGCTTTATTATTGCTATTGAGTAACTGATGTTGCTGTGCTAGTAATTTGAGTCTCAGCGTAGGAAGTAAAAAGGTACATAGATGGCTATGTTATCGTAAGTATTAACTAAAGGAGGTAAAAATGGATTTTCAGCTTACAGAGGAGCAAGAGGCATTGAGGAAGGAGTTTTTTGATGTCTGCAAAGAACTGGCAAAGAAACAACCTTCGAATTGGACAGATCCTATAGAAGGTACGTATGAAAGTGTTGAAGGAAATGAGCATCATCGGTATTGTGCTAAAGAATTTGCCAGAAAGGGATGGCTCTCACGTGCGTGGCCGCGCGAGTATGGAGGGGAGGGAGCGCCTTTTATAGAACAAGCATTCTTCGCTGAGGCTAGAGGATATCATAGAGTCCCGGGGGTAGACGACTTTGGGATACAGATGCTCGCTCCTACGCTTTTGGTGTTCGGAAATGAGGAACAAAAGAAGGAATATCTCCCTCCTATTGCTGCAGGAGATGTCATGTGGTGCGAGTTATGGAGCGAGCCTAACGCAGGCTCAGATTTAGCGAATGTTAGCACTACTGGAATAAGGAAAGGCGATGATTATATAGTAAATGGACAAAAGACTTGGACTACGGGAGCTCATCATGCTGATTGGGGTTTTGCGTTAATAAGAACTGATCCTAGTGTCGAACCTAAGCATCGTGGTCTCTCTTTCATATTGCTGGATATGAAAACTCCGGGAATCACTATTAACCCTCTTAAATATATGGATATGTCTCACATGTATAACGAAGTATTTTTTGATGATGTGCATGTTCCTGTACGGAATCTAGTAGGTGAAGAGAATAAGGGGTGGCGCGTTACCCGTGCTCTGGCAAACTCCGAAAGATCCAATCTGAGGAGCATTATGGGGTTGGTACGGGAGTTAGATGACCTAGTGGATTACTGCAATAAAACGGAGATAAATGGCGAACTATTGGCAAAGAATCCGCTTATTCGTAACAGGCTTGCTGAAATAGCCTGCGAGGTCGAGGCAGCACGTACCCTTGCATATCGAGTAGCTTGGTTACAAGGGCAGGGGCAGTTGGGCGCATCAGAATCTTCAGAGGTGAAGATATTCAGTGGTGAAGTAGGACAGCGAATGACTTTTCTTGGAGCTGATATACTAGGGCCCTATGCTCAGGTTAGGTACTCTAAATGGGCGCCTATGGGAGGTTTTTATGAAAAGTCATATCAATCGTTTTTTGGATTAAATATTGCTATGGGCACTAATGAAATACAGAGGAATATCATAGCTTGGGAAGGGCTGGGCCTACCCAGAATGAGATGACCTAGATTCTTACTAAAAGGAGGAACGTTATGGAAATTAGTTTCACCGAAGAACAGGAAATGCTGAGGCAAACCACGCGTGATTTTCTCACTAAGGAATGCCCCAAAACTGAAGTAAGGCGATTGGAGGAAGACGAAGATAAGGGATATTCTACTGAGCTTTGGAGGGGAATAGCTGAATTGGGATGGATGGGGTTGGTCATTCCCGAAGAATATGGTGGAATGGGGATGACGTTCCAGGACTTAACTATTATCTTGGAGGAAGTAGGAAGAAACATCCTTCCTGGACCTTTTTTCTGTACTGTAGTCGAAGGAATCATCCCCATCCTTGATGTAGGAAGTGAGGAGCAAAAGAAGGAGTACCTGCCGAGAATAGCTGGAGGAGAAGCAATTTTCACTATGGCTCTTCTAGAGACTGGTGGGGAAAACAATGCCTCTGGAATTGCTGCCAGAGCGGTGCCCAAGAATGACAGCTTCATAATTAACGGCACAAAGCTTTTTGTAGAGATGGCTCATATTGCTGACTACTTGATTTGCGTTACTAGAACTAATGAGAGAACTTCACCTGAAGATGGGATTACGCTTTTCATAGTGGATGCCAAGACTCCCGGAATTCATTACGAGGTAATGCCTACTATCGGCATGGACAAATTGTGTGAGGTAAACTTCAAGGACGTTGTTGTACCCAAGAAAAATGTGTTAGGGGAAATAGATAAAGGATGGCCCATTGTAACTAGAGTGGTTAGGAAAGCAGCTATTGCTAAGTGTGCTGAGTCAATAGGTGGTATGCAGGCAAGCTTT
>JAXHSX010000057.1:0-5891 GCA_034190625.1 Chloroflexota bacterium | reverse complement strand
CAGTCCTAGTTGGCGACTAGGACTGGCAGTTGATCTAGGAACCACCAAGATCGCCGGCTATTTAGTTGATTTGGAGAATGGAAACACATTGGCCGCCCGCGGGATCATGAATCCCCAGATCGCCTACGGAGAGGATGTCATTACCCGCATTGCCCGTGCAAGTGAGGCGCCAGCCGAAAGGGCACGGCTGCAAGAGCTCACCGCAGAGGCGGTAAACCGATTGCTTGTTGATCTGTGTGGCGAGGTTGACGCCGATCCAGAAGAGGTTGTCGAGGTAGTGGTAGTTGGTAACACCGCCATGCATCACCTCTTCCTGCGCTTGCCGGTGGAACAACTAGCTCTTTCCCCCTATGTGCCTGCGTTCAGGGAGGCGCTCGACCTCAAGGGCCGCGACTTGGCCCTCCGCATGGCACCAGGGGCTTATGTACACTTGTTGCCCAATATCGCTGGCTTTGTGGGTGGCGACCATGTCGCAATGTTGCTAGCTACAGAGGTCTGGCAGCCTAAAGGCGTAGTGCTGGCCATAGACATCGGCACCAATACCGAGGTTTGCCTGGTGAGCAACGGTGAGATGACCAGCGTCTCATGTGCCTCCGGCCCTGCTTTCGAAGGAGCCCACATCAAACACGGCATGCGAGCTGCCAATGGATCAATAGAACACTTGCATTTAGTAGATGACCGGGTGGAATACCAGACCATTGGTGGAGTGCCGCCGGTTGGCATTTGCGGCTCGGGTATCCTGGACGCCATGGCTGAGATCTACATGGCCGGTGTGCTTAGCCACAGGGGGAGGATAGGCAACCATCCACGAGTGCACCTCCATGAGGGAGAACGAGAATTCGTTCTGGTAACCGAGGAAGAACGGGGGGGACATCCGGCGATCACCCTCACACAGCACGATGTGCAGGAGTTACAACTGGCTAAGGGAGCCATACGCACCGGTATTCAAGTGCTTCTGGAGACAAAAGGCCATTCTGAAGAGGATATTGATAGAGTGATCATCGCGGGAGCTTTTGGCTCCTATATAAATGTCCGTAGCGCGGTGACCATTGGTATGTTACCGCCGCTGCCGCTGGATCGTTTCCAGCAGGTGGGAAACGCCGCCGGCATGGGAGCCAAGCTAGCACTCATCTCATACGGCAAGCGAATGGAAGCACAAGCTATAGCCCGCCGAGTCGACTATGTTGAATTGGCCGCAGTCCCTCGTTTCGCAAAGATATTCACTCGGGCAATGTATATAGAATAGCACACTATGCTGCTGCGAGATATACTGCGGTTTATGCACTAAATACCAGTCGAAGGAGATAAGCAGGTGCATCGGCTGCCGATTGGGTGAGCAGCATTCGTGGTGCAGCATATATCGATGCTGTGTGATGAAAAAGGGGCTTATCACCTGCGTTGAGTGCGAAGAATATCCATGTGAAAGGTATGCCAGAAGGGATTGGGGGACAGACCAATTGAGCCGAACCGCCGAAAAGAGCTTGTCGAACATCGAGGAAAGTGGGATGGAAGATTGGTTGAAAGAACAAAAGAGGCGACAGCTATTACTGGAGAGCTTGCTCATTGACTATAACGAGGGCAGGTCCATGAGCTTCTACTGTTTGGCTGCGATGCTTATGTCTCCCGAGCTAATCGAAAAAGCAATGGGTGAGCTGAAGGAAAGGATAGTTGATGGACAGATTAATAGCTCGAACGTGAAAGGTAAGGCGAAGGCACTCAAAGAAATTATTCAAGATTTGGCTCAAGAACACGACATTGAACTGAAGCTTAAAAAATTATAACAAATTGAAAACTACAATTATAGAACCAAATCCTCCCTACAATATAAAGCCTCATTGGGAAAGCTATACCTTTGAGCAACCACAACCACATATCTATCAAGATGGAATTTGGCGAAGGGCGTTGAGACTGGAAAACAAGAAATTGGTGCCAACAGAAGTCGAGCTGAACAAAGATATAGAAAACCCTCGGTTAAAGGTCACGCTCTACACCGACCTTAATGAAACAGAAGAGAGAGAGACAGTTGAAAAAGTAAAATGGATTTTTAATACTGAATATGATTTAAAACGACTATATGAATTTATGGACTCCGACCCAAAATTCAGGGAGGTTAAGAACCACCATTATGGTCTTAAGCCTGCCTACATCAGCACTGTTTATGAAGGCATCATTACTGCTATAATCCAGCAGCAAATCTCATTGAGGATCGCTGGCCACATGGCTCGTCTCCTGATTCAAAAGTTTGGCGAGCGAATAGAGGCCAATAGTGAAGAATTCTGGGAGTTTCCTTCGTCACAAAAGCTCTCGCAGGCTAAAGTAGAGGATTTAAGGAGCTGTGGATTAAGTGGTAGAAAGGCAGAGTATATTATAGCTTTCTCCGAAGCAGTGGCTCGAAATGGGTTCGACCCCGAATTATTGAAATACCGTGAACACGGAGCGATTATCGAAAAGATAACGCAGTTTAGAGGAATGGGTAGATGGACTGCCGAGATGGTAATAGTGACTTCTATCAACGTAGGAAATATGAGTCCCGCCGGGGATTTAGGCGCTAGGAAAACAATCTCCCATTTCTATAACCAAGACAAGCTTATGTCAGAGGAAGAGGTAAGAGGATTCATTAAAAAATGGGGTGAATACAAAGGAATTATTACTTATTATCTGATTGCGGAATATTTGTATGGAAGGTAAATATTTTCAAATACTATGAAATTAGAGCGAAGCAGATATTTTCCCACAGGTGGCTTTAAGTTATGAAAGCAGAGGTCATCTGCATCGGCACTGAGCTTCTCCATGGCGAGATCGCTGACGCCAATTCCCCCTATCTTGCAGAGCAATTATGTCTCTTGGGAATAGATCTCCTGCTGATTACCCTGGTCGGTGACGATCTAGAGGCACTACAGGAAGCTTTACAGAGTTCGCTGAGAAGCTGTGATCTAGTCATCGCTGTAGGTGGACTTGGTCCTACAGAGGATGACCTCACCAGGGAAGCCATTGCCGGAGTTATGGGGGAGAATATGTATGTCGACCCTGACCTCGAGAAGTGGCTCCGAGGGGTTTTCAATCGCTTGGGTCATGAGATGCCAGTAGAGAACATTAAGCAAGCGATGCTGATTCCTTCCGCTCATCCCATCCCTAACCCTCGTGGGACCGCTCCCGGGTGGTGGGTGAAAAAGGGAGAGAAGAATGTTCTAGCACTTCCAGGACCGCCACGGGAGTTGCAGCGCATGTGGGAAAAAGAACTACTTCCCGAGTTTCGCAGTCGCTTCTCAGAACAAGTCATCTTTACCCGTACTATAAAAACGTGGGGGCTTTCGGAATCCCGATTAGACGAGCTCGTAAGTCCTCTCTTTCCCTCCCTAAACCCTTCACTGGGTGTCTATGCCAGACCAGACGGGGTCTGGATACGGATAATTGCCCAGGCTGTAGCGAAGGAGACTGCAAAGGAGATGATCCATTCCGTGGAGGAAAAAATCCTCGATCTCCTGAAAGATCATATCTGGGGCTTCGACACAGATTCCCTCGACGGAATCGTAAGAGTCCTTCTTGACGAGAGAAAGCTCAGTTTGGCGGCACTAGAGTTGGGATCAGGGGGACTTCTGTCATCCTTGCTTTCAGCTTCGCCTCAGTTTAAAGGAGGCTTAGTCCTTAACCCCCAGCAGGTAAGAACGATATCCATAATAAACCTAAGTTCGTTCGCCTCTTATGACTTTCCAAACATTGAAGCAGCTCTTGACCTCGGGAAAGCAGCAATTCGGCATTTCGATGTCGATCTCGGCCTCGGAGTCGTCGGGACTGCTGTAGATACAGGACAGGAGAGAGCTGGTACTGTTTGCATTGCCACAGTCGGTAAAAGTCGAGAGAGAACAGTACGCAGTATCTATCCTCCTTATCAACTTAAGGAAAGAGCTGCCTTCGCCGCCCTCTTTGAGTTATATCGTTTTCTCCACGAACTCTGTTAATAATTCCGCCTACAATGAAATCAGACCTTCTAGCCTTGTTTCTATTAGGACTCCAATCAGCATGCCATTTTAATTGACGAATATTTTCAAATAAGCTAAAGTTAAATTGCCGCTCGTGGAGGGATCGCATAGTGGCCTAGCGCGGGCGCCTGCTAAGCGCTTACTCCGAGAAATCGGGGTCGTGGGTTCGAATCCCACTCCCTCCGCCACCAAAATGTTACAGAAAATCCACCTATCAGAGAAGAGAAGCTCCAGATATGGAAAAGAAACCTGATTATTGGGGGCATAGGGAACGATTACGAGAGCGGCTGCTTAAAACGGGAGCCGAGGGATTTCACGATTACGAAATTATCGAGTTGCTCCTTACTTATGCTTTCCCTCGCAAGGATGTGAAGCCCGTGGCCAAGAAGCTAATCAAGCATTTTGGAAGCCTTTCCAATGTTTTAGATGCTAGCGTAGAAGAATTACAGGAGGTGCCGGGATTGACGTCTAGGTCAGCCTTCCTTATACCACTGGTGAAAGAAGCTTCAAACGCTTATCTGGCAGAGAAGATGAAGCAAAAAGACCTGCTCACTTCACCCCAAGCTGCGGTTGAGTTTGCCCGTGCCAAATTGGTAGGAAGATCGAACGAGAGCTTTATGGTAATTTATGTTAACACAAGAAACGAGGCTATCGATTATGAAATCCTCCATGAGGGAACGCTAGATAGCTCGGTAGTTTATCCCCGTCGCATAATTGAAGGTGCAATAAATCACCATGCCTCAGGATTATTGCTTGTTCACAACCACCCCAGCGGACATACTGACCCCTCTTCGGAAGATAAACACATTACACAGACTATTATAAAAGCGGCACGAACGATGGACATACATGTCCTGGACCACGTCATTGTGGGTAAAGGTGGATACTTCAGCTTTGCAGAGAATCGGCTCCTCGAAGAGACAATCTAGAGACTACCGACCATATCATTCACACGGCAAGATAAATCCTAAGCATTGTGCTCTCTGCTGGGTCTCTTAATCACCGATGCTGCAGGAGGCTGTGAGTGCCTTTAAATAAATAATCACCCATCTGATACCTTCTTTAGCTTTTCCACGCTAAAAAATGTAGCTCACGTGTCAGCACATATTGACAAATTGCGACCTTCAGATTTAGACTAAAATAGTCATACGATTAGATATCGAGTTCTAGTTATTGCACATTAACAACAGAATAAGGGGTGTCTTTGGGCAACAGCTCTTCTCTCTCGCGTGCTGAGCATGTGGTAAGGAAGAGCATAATATTAAAGATTCAGTCAGCTCTCAGTCACAGAGAGTCAGAGAGCGAGGTTCAGATTGCTAATAGCACTACTGTTTGGCTAAAGAGGCCTTAGTATTAGTCAACCTGTTCATCAGCTCAGTCAAATTCGTGAGTTGGGGGGGGAACGCAGAGGTGGTTATGCCGCAATATATCATTAACCAATCGCACTGAATCGCAAGCAGTCAGCACCAATGCCCATTAATGTTTGTGCCTTATACCTTCGTCATATTTAGTGCGATAGCATTTTCAATACTCGGCATTGTGCATCCGCACCTAGTTAGCCTCCTTGGTAAAGTGATAGTACAGGTTGGCATTGTCCAGTTTACCTATAGAGGTTCCTTCAGCCTTAGGATGAGCCTAACTGGTACGCTAAAAAAAGCCCGGCGAATTTAGCCAGGGAAGACTGGTCAAAAAACCTATATACATCCTAGATTTCAGCCATTATTTTACCGCAAGGACTGATTCAAGCTCTTTCTCGATCTGGTGAATCAAGCGGTAGCAGAAGCGTGTCAGGCGTTGCAGGACTTGATAGAGTTTGTTTGGGATGAAAGGGGCAGGGAATCACCCAAAGTGAAGACGCTCAGCAGCAGCGTAAGCGTCATTGATGTCATTCTTGGCAGTATCGTAGAAAGC
>JAXHSX010000056.1:0-12412 GCA_034190625.1 Chloroflexota bacterium | reverse complement strand
ACGCGGTAAGGAGAAATATTGATATCACCTGTATCATGGTTAATAATTTCGTGTATGCGTTAACTAAAGGCCAGACCAGCCCTACCACTCCACATCTGGAACAGGGCGAAGGGCCGTTTCTTTCTCGAGAGTTCTATCCGCCGGTAGACCCGATGTTAGATATGGTTAGCTACAGTGTTTCAACGCGATCAAGTTTTATTGCCCAAGGAATTGCTACCGACGTGTCTCATCTCGACTGGCTGATACAGGCAGGGATTAAACATAAAGGGTTTTCCTTTATCATTGTGCTGACCCGCTGTGTTACCTTCAATCCTTCAGAGCTGTTCGACACACTACAAAAAAAGGCAAGCTATCTTAGGGAAGGAGAGCTGGTAGAATTAGCAGATACATCAACGGAGAAACCCTGGCTTCATGATCCTAGCAACATCAGTTTAGCTCTGAAGTTGGCTCAGGTACCGGTATTGGAAAAACCGTATCTGGGAATATTTTTCCAGGGAAAGTGAAAAACAGATAATATTAAGCACGCTCATCTGCCCTGAGATGGGATCGAGATTAATGTCCATCATCAGGAATTAAGCTGAGCCGAACATTATATAGTGAACTGTTTCAGCTTCAGAAAAGGCATAAACACCATCCTATACTATAGCTCCAGGAATATGTCACCAGTCGTAGTGAACGAGTTACAGGAGCGTGTCAAATCATTCAAGCAAGTGGCCCTACTGCAGATTGTTGAATCATATAAGACTTTTACCGTGCGAGGCGCTAACTCTTTATAGGGGTTAACCTGTTGGGTTCCTTTCTTACCCTCATAAGCCTTGTACAGCTCGGCTAATTTGGCATCTATGCTACGCTTTAATTGGGTAGGGTTTAAGCTGGGGTATATGCCATTGAGTGCATATTCATTCCTTCCATAGCCTGGCTTAACCCCCTTTAAAGTAATAACCAGGCTATATCTTAAAAGTTCTCGGTTACCTTTATATGACTTAACATCACCCCCTTCGGTTACTTTTTATATGATTTAATTCGCGCGGTTGTAAATTTCTTCCCAGGGAAGTATAATTCTTGGCTTATGCGGTCATTGCAGAGACTAGTTAGCCTTGTAAAACATCAGTCACAAATTTGGGGACTTCCAGGCAGGAAGTGAATGTTTTTACTAGACTATTGGTGCCCTTCGAATTACGAAGGAGAAAATGATGAATGAGACAAGAATTGGAGTTTATATCTGCCACTGTGGATTGAATATTGCCGGCACAGTTGATGTAGAAGAACTAACAAAATATGCTGCAACTTTACCCGATGTGGTGATTTCTCGTGACTATAAGTATATGTGCTCTGATCCAGGGCAAGAGCTTATCAAAAAAGATATTAATGAGCTAAGGCTTAATCGAGTTGTCGTCGCTTCCTGCTCGCCAAGGATGCATGAGCTTACATTCCGTAAAGCTTGCCAGGATGCCGGATTGAATCCCTATCTATATGAGCATGCCAATATCAGAGAGCACTGTTCCTGGGTTCACGCAGATAGAGAGCGGGCCACAGAGAAAGCCAAGGATTTAGTTCGTGCCGCAGTGCAGCGTGTTTATTATCAGGAGCCTTTGGAGGTCAGGGAGGCACCGGTCAATCCTAACACCCTGGTTGTAGGCGCAGGGATTGCTGGGATAGAGGCAGCTTTGAAAATGGCGAATGGTGGGCACAAGGTATATTTAGTGGAAAGAGATGCTTCAATTGGCGGGCATATGATTCAACTAGACACTACTTTCCCCACTTTGGATTGCTCTGAATGTATCATGACCCCGAAGATGACCGAAGTAGGGCATCATCCTGATATTGAGCTTCTGGCCTATAGCGAAGTGGAGGAAATCTCGGGTTCGGTGGGCAATTTCAAAATAAAGGTGAGAAGAAAAGCACGTTATGTGGATGAGAGTAAATGTATCGGCTGTGGCGTTTGTGAACAGAAATGCCCCTGGAAAGTGCCGAGTGAGTTTGAAGCAGGCTTGGGAAAGAGGGGGGCTATTTACATTCCTTTTGCCCAGGCCATTCCCAACGTGGCAACAATAGATAAAGACCATTGCGTTTACATTCAATCGGGAGGTAAGAAATGCGGAGCCTGCATAAAATTTTGCGAGGCTAATGCCATAGATTTTAGTCAGACCGACCAATTCGTTGATTTGGAGGTAGGCGCAATTATTTTAGCCACTGGATATGATCTCCTCGATCCAAGCGAGATACCGCAATATGGATATGGAAAACATGATAATGTGATAACCGGACTTGAATTTGAGAGAATGACCTGTGCCTCGGGACCAACCCTGGGGAAAATTCAACTTAAGGACGGAAAAACACCCGAGAGCGCGGCTATTATTCATTGTGTAGGCAGCCGTGACAAAAACTACCGCGAGTATTGCTCCAGGCTTTGCTGTATGTATGCTCTCAAACATGCCCATCATCTCAGGGACAAGATAAATGCTGATGTATACGAAATGTATATCGATATGCGCTGCACCGGGGATGCTTATGAGGAATTTTACAAGCGTGTTTCCGAGGAAGGAGTTACTTTCATAAGAGGAAAGGTAACTCAGGTTACTGATCAAGCCATTAACGAAGAAGAGAACGGTAAATTAGTCGTGGTAGCTGAAGACACCCTTTTAGGGAGAGTAATACGTGTCTCTGTAGATATGGTTATTCTATGTCCTGCCATGATACCTCGATCCGATGCTGCTGAGATTGCCAGGATATTCTCTATTAGTCAAAAGGCGACGGGATTTTTCCTGGAGCGTCATCCCAAGCTTGAACCTCAAGCTACAGCTATGGATGGGATATTTATTGCTGGTTGCTGTCAGTCTCCCAAAGATATTCCGGATTCTGTAGCTCACGGAAGAGCTGCTGCCGCGGGGGCGCTGGAGCTAATAGATAAAGGCAAAGTCACCATTGAAGCTGCTATAGCTCACGTGGATGAGACGCTATGCCATGGCTGTGGGATATGCGAGGAAACCTGTGAATTTCAAGCTCCAAAAGTGATTTTTAAGGATGGGAGAATGGTATCCACGGTAAATGAGACACTGTGCAAAGGTTGTGGTGCTTGTGCTGTCGCTTGTCCTACCGGCGCTATGTCGATCAAGCATTTCACTCGCGATGAAATATTTACTATGGTTAAAGCCTTAGCCGGAGTAGGAAATGGCTGAATTCGAACCTCGGATTATTGCGTTTGCCTGTAATTGGTGCACTTATGCCGCAGCGGATATAGCCGGCACGAGCCGTATTCAGTACCCTCCCAATGTACGAATTATAAGAGTTATGTGTAGCGGTATGGTCGCCCCTGAGCATGTTTCCTGGGCGATTGAGAATGGAGCAGATGGTGTTTTAGTTGCCGGTTGCCATCCTGGTGACTGTCACTATATTTCGGGAAACTTGAAAGCAGAGGAAAAGTTTAAGATGCTCAAGAGGGTAACCGATATTCTTGGCATCGAGGATGAACGGGTAAAGCTCAAGTGGATAGCTACTTCAGAAGGACCAATATTTGCTCAAACTATCGAGGAAATGGTACAGGAGCTTAAGAAACTGGGGCCTTCGCCTTTTAAAAAAGCTGAGGAATCTAAGCAGGAAAGATTGCCCGCAACTTTGGAAGACATTATTCAAGAAACCAAGACTTATTATTGTTTGGAGTGTAGCAAGTGTACAAGTATATGTCCTGTAGCCAAATATGATCCGTATTACTCTCCACGGACGATGATTGAAAGTGCTATGGTTGAACTTGGAAATGAGACTATTCATGATAAGAAACTTTTCTCTTGTCTTGGTTGTTATGCTTGTTCCCTCAGATGCCCCGCCGATGTGGATTATCCAGCTTTTACACAAAAGCTGAGATCATTAGCATTTGATGCCGGTGAGCAAGGTGACCTGGCTCATGGTGGTTTCTTGCATTCCGTTGTTCGACTTATGTCGAGATCCTCTTATAAGCAAAAAAGATTAGAATGGTTAACTAAGGAGTTTCGAACCTCTGATCAGAGCGATATCTTATTTTTCGTCGGCTGTGCTCCTTATTTCGAACCTGTTTTTGAGTACACCGGAACGAAAACGCTCGATATTCCAGAAGCAAGCCTGAAAGTACTAAATCGTTTAGGGATAGAGCCGATGATACTTCCGGATGAGAAATGCTGCGGACATGATGCTTTGTGGACCGGTGATATGGAAACCTTTAAGATGTTAGCCGAGCATAACACGAATCTAATAAGAGAGGCTGGAGTTAAAAAGATTATCTGCGCCTGCCCTGAAGGATATCGAACGCTTAAGATAGATTATCCCAATTACGGATTTGAACTAGATTGCGAAATACAACATATCTCCGAATTCCTGGTTGAGACGATAGAGAAAGACGGTCTAAGATTCAAAGAGATTAAGAAAAAGGTGACATACCAAGATCCCTGTAGATTGGGAAGACACCTGGGCGTCTATGATGCACCGAGGAAAGTGCTGGAAGCCATCCCGGGAATAGAGCTAGTCGAGATGGAGCATAATAGAGAGTACTCTATCTGTTGTGGGACAAGCGCTTTTACTAACTGCGATGCATACTCCCACAATCTCAGGACCGATCGCTTGCTTGAAGCAAAAGCTACAGGTGCAGAAATGCTTATAACTGCCTGTTCAAAATGTCAAACACATTTCAATTGCGCTATGAATGAAAGAGGTGAGATGAAAGGACCTGACGCAACAATCGAGGTTATGGACCTAGCAAATTTTATAGAGAGTGCTCTGGAATAAATGAGGCTACATTATATAGAATTCATAGAATGCTTATTTTTGCATCGGCAAAGTAAACAAATAATAAGCCTAGCCTCGTTCAGGACTTAAAAATTGGAGAGGAGAGTTACTGGAGGCTAAAAATGTATAAGATAATTAAAAAAGAGATTCTTGTCCCCAACATGATTTACATGAAATTAGAGTCACCTGATATCGCTCGAAAAGCTAAACCCGGCCAGTTTATAATATTAAGGGTGGATGAAGTTGGAGAAAGGTTCCCAATGTCACTAGCGGGTTGGGATAAAGACGGAGGAACACTTGAGATTACCTTTCAGATTATGGGAAGAAGCACGATGAAACTTGCCAGTTTAGGAGAAGGTGAGTATGTCATGGATATTGTGGGACCATTGGGTAAACCTACGGAAATTGATTATTACGGTAATGTTCTTTGTGTCTGTGGATCCTTTGGTGTCGGGCCAATGGCAGCCTTGATAAGCACCTTGAAGGAAAAGGGGAACAAGATAGTTTCAGTCATGGAGGCGGGCAGTGAAGCCTCTCTTTTCTGGGAAGATAAGTTGGCAAAAATAAGCGATGAAGCCCATGTTGTTATTGGAGATAGTAAAGCAGGACAAGCAGGTGAATTTGTAGAAGAATACTTAAAAGCCGGGCACAAAATTGATAGAGCCTTTGCACTTGGACGCTTGTTTATGATGATGGAATGCTCAAATGCAACGAAGCCATTTGGAGTCAACACTATTGTTTGCCTAACACCAATAATGGTCGATGGAACAGGCATGTGCGGATGTTGCCGAGTTTCCGTAGGTGGGGAAACGAAGTTTGCCTGCGTTGATGGTCCTGAATTCGACGGTCATTTAGTTGATTGGGAACTTCTCATCAAACGAAAACAGGCTTATATTAAGGAAGAAGCCATAGCATTTGATTTATTCAAAGTTGATACTTTATGTAAAGTTGCGGAGTTATCCAAATTACCTAAGCGGGTAAGCGTGGTATAAGATGACCGAAAAGACAAAACTGAATCTAAATCGAGTTCCTATACCAAAGCAGGAGCCTTCAGTAAGAAGAAGGAACTTCAATGAAGTAGCCCTTGGTTATACCGAGGAGCAGGCCATTGAGGAGGCTAGTCGCTGTATTCAATGCAAAAAGCCTGGCTGTAAGGATGGCTGCCCTGTAAACGTAGACATACCCGAGTTCATAAAAGCAATATGCGACCACGATATGCCTGAGGCAGTAAGAATACTCAAGGGTAAAAACAGCCTTCCAGGCATCTGCGGAAGAGTTTGCCCTCAAGAAACGCAATGCGAGATGACCTGCAATCTGGCTAAGAAAGATGCTCCTATTGCTATCGGTCGATTGGAGAGATATGTAGCTGATTGGGAAAGAGTTCATCCTGAAATCACCACCAAACAAAAACAAACCCCCACACTTAAAGGCAAGAAAATAGCAGTGATAGGTTCAGGCCCAGCAGCTTTAACCTGCGCTGCCGACCTGGCTAAATTGGGATATGGAGTTACTATCCTTGAGGCACTCCATGTGGCTGGTGGCGTGCTGATGTACGGGATTCCTGAGTTCAGATTACCCAAGCACATTGTTCAAAGTGAAGTTAACTACGTAAAGACCCTTGGTGTTGATGTAAAGCTTGACCAGGTAATAGGCAAAATAGCTACTGTAGACGAGATTTTGGCGAATGGCTACGATGCTGCTTTTTTGGCTCCCGGGGCTGGGGCACCAATGTTCCTTGACATTCCCGGAGAGAATTTGAGTAGCATTTATTCTGCCAATGAGTTTCTTACCCGAACAAATCTGATGAAGGCTTATCTCTTTCCTGAATATGATACTCCCCTAAAGGTTGGCCAAAGGGTAGCAGTCTTCGGTGGAGGAAATGTAGCTATGGACGCCTCCAGATGTGCTTTGAGGCTCGGAGCTGGAGAGGTATATATTGTTTATCGGCGTTCTAGGGATGAGTTGCCAGCCAGGGCTGAGGAAAGGGATAACGCTGAGGAGGAAGGGGTTATCTTTAAGCTTCTGACAAATCCCAAAAGGTTTATCGGGGATGAACAGGGCAGAGTTAAAGCAGTAGAGTGCTATGAAATGGAACTTGGCGAGCCTGACGAAAGTGGCCGGCGGCGACCAATTAGAAAGCCAGACACCGAATTTGTCATCGAGACAGACACAGCAATCTCTGCTCTGGGCACCAGACCTAACCCGATTATTCCCTCAACAACTATGGGACTCGAGCTTACCAAATGGGGCACGATAAAAACCGATGAGGCAACAGGTAGAACAAGCAAGAAAAGGGTTTGGTGCGGAGGAGATATGGCTACGGGGGCAGCTACAGTTATCAGCGCTATGGGTGCTGGAAAGAGAGCTGCCGCTAATATCGATGAATTTTTCAGAGGTTGATCAAATACGGACTTGTTCATAGACAACTGACTTACGTCATTTAGTAAGCAAGGAAAAACGCGGGGAAGTAAGTTCCATTAATAAAACAAGTTGGCATTTTTTATCATAATAAATTATTGGACAGGTTGTTAAGAGCGGGTTCTGCTTTATCTGCACATGCAGACAAACAAATATAGTTACTTTATGCTTGCACCGCTACCTTATATGACTCCTCACTTGGAATCTTCTCCCCATCCTTTCGCATGCACTCTAAGTGAAGCTCAATGGCTTCTTTGATATTTTGCAATGCCTCCTCTTTGCTTTTCCCCTGGGAGACACATCCTGGCAGGGCTGTCACCTCTACCCAGTATCCGTCGTATTCTTCATCGCGATGCAAAATCACTGTGTATTCCATGACTTTCGTATCCATCTATCACTCCTTAAGAAGCTCCGTAAATTCCCTTACGGTCAGTCCAGCCTTCTTAATCTGGTTTTGCAGAAGCCCGATGCTCAATTTCTACTCCAGATAGATGCTAGTCTACCTCCGCCTATACAATCAACTCCCCCACTATGTCGACAGCGGTAGGGTAAAAGTAAAGGTTGCCCCTTTCCCTTCGATACTTTCCGCCCAAATTTTGCCGCCGTGCGCTTCAACGATATGCTTGGCGATAGTAAGACCTAGACCTGTTCCACCGCCAGCGCGGGACTTATCTGCCTTGTAGAAACGTTCAAAGATACGGGGCAAGTCGTCGGCAGGTATGCCAACCCCGGTGTCCGTCACCGAAATTAAAATATTATCACCTTCAATCTTAGCCAAGCAGTCAATTCTGCCACCTGAAGGGGTGAACTTGATGGCATTATGAAGCAGGTTGACAAGCACTTGCTCTACACGCTCCTTATCAGCCATCGCTTCAGGCAAATTTGGAGGAATGTCCACCGCAAGGCTGATATTCGTTCTATCTGCTTGAGGCCTAAGCCTCTCTACAACTCCCGCCATCACTTCACCTATATCAATAGGTCTTGGCTTGAGGGAGGTCTCACCACTTTCAATACCAGACAGCTCGCTGAGTTCGTTTACCATCTGAGTCAATTTGTCCGTTTCGATATTTATCTTTTTCAGGAAGTCTTTAGCCACAGTGGAGTCGTCTATAGCTCCCTCCTGAAGGGTCTCAGCAAGAACTTTTAGCGAAGCTACCGGTGTACGCAGTTCATGGGAGATGTTGGCAATGAAATCACGGCGCACTGTCTCCAGCCGCCGAAGCTCGGTCAAGTCTTGTAACAGCACAACACAGCCAGACTGTCCAGTTATGAGAGTAGCTATAACTCCGAGAAATTGCTTTCCTGGCTCAGTCTCCACCAGCCCCGTCTGTTGTTCTCCCCCTTTAAGACATCTCTGCAAGATACCATCTATCTCATGGTCATGCACTACCTCGATAAATGTATGCCCCAACGCCTTATCGTGAGAACCCTCACCCTCACCCTCACCCTCACCCTCTCCCTCTCCCTCTCCCTCTCCCTTCAAGGGAGAGGGGAACATTCTCTCCGCTGCCAGATTAAGCATGGTAACCTTACCCTCACCATCAACGACAATAATGCCATCAGCCATATTAGACAGGATAGAAGACATCTTATCCCGCTCGGCAGTAAGCAGGCTTATCATTTCCTTGAGCTTAGCTGCCATTTGGTTGAATGCTCCCGCCAGGTCACCAACCTCATCCCTGGAAGTTACCACAATTCTCTGGTCGAGTTTCCCTTCAGCCATTCCTTTAGACATGCGAGTTAGTTTTTTGACCGGCTCGGTCGTAGCCCTCGATATCTGTATCGCCAGTAAAACAGCGATGACAGCAGCAATCGCTGCTCCACTAACTATAGTTCGAGTTATGTGTCCCAAGGATTCATTCACCTCGGTTAATGGGAGAGATACACGGGAAATGCCAACTACCTCCCCATTCACTGTCACCGGCGCAGCAACATATATCATGTCACAACCCAGAGTAGTACTGTAACGGATACTACTGCCGATCCCGCTGGAGAGAGCTTCAATTACCTCAGAGCGGTCGCCATGGTTCTCCATCGCTCCAGGGTTTTCATCCGAATCACCCAATACTACTCCACCTTTGTCAATAATTGTAACCCGAGCAGCGATCTGTTCTCCCAGCCTCTTAGCTACAACATCAACGCTTGTCCCCCCACTGACGAAATATGGTACGCTGACATCACCTACTAATCGTGCCTGATTGGCGAGCTGTGACTCTAAATTACTTAAGTAATCACCACGGACGAAATGCACCAGATAAGCGCTGAGCCCTCCGATGCAGACTATGATGAGGACTATAAACGCAATGGCAATCCGCCATCTGATACTACGAAACATGTTCATCCCTCAAACTTGTAGCCGAAACCGCGCACCGTCAGCAGGTGTTGAGGATGAGCCGGGTTGACTTCAATCTTCCGCCGCAGCCATCGTATGTGAACATCCACAGTACGGGTATCTCCGGCATAGTCATAGCCCCATACCTTCTCCAGAAGATAGTCGCGAGTGAATACCTGTCCACGATTTCTTGTTAAGAAGGCAAGTAGCTCGAACTCTTTAGGGCTCAGGTCGAGGATGGAGTCACCAAGAAAAACTTCATGGCGAGCAGAGTCTATCCTGAGATTACCGACCTTTATAGCTGTAGGCATGACTTCTCTCCCGGATAGTGTTTCTTGCTTCAGTATCTCTGTTCGACGTAGCATCGCCCGAACCCGAGCCAGGAACTCTCTAAGGCTAAATGGCTTGGTCATGTAATCGTCTGCTCCGATTTCTAAACCAACCACCTTATCAATTTCTTCTACCTTGGCAGTGAGCATTAAGATAGGCACTGTCATCTCTTTGCGCAGGATACGGCAAACCTCAAAGCCATCGAGCTTGGGGAGCATTATGTCAAGAGTGATTAAGTTCGGCTTCTCACTTCGAGCAATCTCTAGTGCCTGGACACCATCAACAGCGGTAACTACACTATAGCCCTCTTTAACAAGATTATACTTAAGGGCGTCAAGCAGAGTTTCATCATCTTCAACTACCAGTATCTTTCTTCCTTCCATATTCCTCAGCCTTATTATCACATCCCTGTATATATAGCATACCATAGTAATAAGTTGCGCTTAAAGGATAGTGTCTTCTCTAAAAACTACTGATGATCTGAGCTATAATATTCGTTAATACTTGGAATGAGGAAATGAATATGTAAGATAAAGAACTGACTGCCTGCTATGGCCTGGATTGCAGCCGCTAAAGATTCTGGAGACATACCATAAAGGTGAGCACTTAAAAATCTGAGAATAATTGAGCAAAGCTTGGAGGGAAGCTGAAATGAGCGAAAAGAAACTTTATGAGGAAGGATTAGAAGAATATCCCAGAACGGGGATTGTTTTAGGAAACATAGTCATGGTGGCGTGGGTTACTGTTGGCACGATAGGTTGCCGGTTTCTGAATCCCATTATCGGCTGGATATATCTCGCTTTTGCCTTAATAATGGTGGGGTTGGCGCTGCGGAAGTTGGTATGTCGAGGTTGTTATTATTATGGCAAACGTTGTGCCCTGGGATGGGGAAAGCTGGCAGCGCTATTATCAAAGGGAGAAGATATATCGAAATTCGGCACCGGTGTAGGGCAAAAGCTGGCTCCCATGACTTATGGATTGCTGACTTTAGTTCCTCTCGTCACTATTATTATCTCTTTCTTTATTGACGGGCTTTCGATACAGAAGATAATAATATTGATTTTCCTTCTCTCCTTCAGTGCTCATGGCAGCATCATCAGCAGAAAAGTCAACTGTGCCCGATGCAAGATGAGATTCATCTGCCCCGGCAGCGCCGCAAAGTAGATAGAACGTCGTAAACAGGCGCAACTGGTAAACGTGAGCATATGCACCCATTGAGGAGGCGAAAATGCAATACAACGAGATTCTTGAGAAGTTAAAACCTTTATCTAACCCCGAAGCAATAGAGTTCATGGCAAAATACGGAATTACGCCAGAGAAAACCTACGGCGTATCAATCCCAAACTTGAGGAGGCTTGCCAGGGAAACAGGAACAAACCACGAGCTTGCTCAGCAACTCTGGGCATCAGATATCCGTGAAACTCGGATACTGGCAAGCATGATCGATGACCCACTTATTGTGACGGAAGAGCAAATGGAGAAGTGGGTAAAGGACTTTGATTATTGGGAGATTTGTGACCAGTGTTGTCAAAATCTCTTCGGGAAAACTAAATTCGCCTATCAAAAAGCGATTGAATGGAGTTCAAGCGACAAAGAATTCATCAAAAGAACAGGGTTCGTCTTAATGGCTCGCTTAGCCGTTGGTGACAAGAAAGCTGATGATGAACAATTTGAGAAGTTCCTCCCTATTATAAAAAAAGAGGCTTCCGATAGTAGAAACTACGTTAAAAAGGCCGTTAATTGGGCATTGAGGCAAATCGGGAAAAGGAATCTGCATTTGAACAAAAAGGCGATTGAAACCGCCAAAGAGATTCACAAAACAGATTCAAAGAGTGCTAAATGGATTGCTTCCGACGCAATTCGAGAGTTAGTAAGCGAAGCAGTTCAAGAGAGATTGCTAACTTAAGAATGAAAAGCCATACCATACATAAAGAAGCCAAAAGGCACGAAATTAAGAACTTTGCCTTCAAGTAGTGTTCCTAATAGCAATAGGACTTGATAAATGGCACAACTCTATGATGGAACCAGTGCCAGTATAGATATAAGCCAACTCCCAGAGCTCTATTTACAGGGCAATCTTTCTTTGCATCTCAAAGCTGAGCAGCAATCTTGCCGAAGTGCTCAATTGGTACCAGTGTCCAGGTCTCAATCTGGGCTATACCCATAGAAGTGAAGAAGAGCGATGCTTTGAGAGCAGCTTCGTAGTTGGGAGCCTCTATAATGAACATAAGATCGTAAGGTCCCAGGGTAGCATACGCCGATTTGACCTTGACCCCGGCTTTGGCCTCTGTCTCTTTGCTCGATCGTTCAAATTGGTCACCAAAGTACTTGATGTTCTTGGCACCTTCTGCAGTTAGTTTGGCAAGCTGAGCGTACATAGGCATTTCACATCACCTCCTTTTTTGTATTTATGGCCGCATTTTGACTTATTGGGACAAATGCTGTCAATATTTCGTCTGATTTCACTGTTCATCCCACTCTATATATAATGGAGATAAATTCCGCATCTGGAGTCAATGATTCTGCTAATCTCCGTCTCTCTACAATTTCGACAATGATATATGATAAAATCACACA
>JAXHSX010000055.1:0-6419 GCA_034190625.1 Chloroflexota bacterium | reverse complement strand
GCGAGATTCCCGTGCTCTGCTTATCAAAGACACTAAAGCAACAGCCTTATTTGCTGCCTTACAGTTATCTTTCTTGCTTCCGCATAGTGGAGCATATAAACAGGCGAACTTTAGGAGATTTGTTAAATATCACAGGGAGTGAGAGGTTCAGGCAAAAGGCTGCATTCCTCCGCGTAGAGTTAGAGCATGAGGAGGCTGGTCAAGTGCTTTTCCAGGGTATGATGAGAGCTTTAGGCTATTCCAAGAATAGCGAGGCTTTTGTTGAGCTAGCTCGAAGAGTAACACTTAGCCTTCTGGAGAAGCTAGAGCAGAGAAAAAGTCTGGTTTGGAAACAAGCCTGTCTTTTAGGCATGGCGGGGTTACTTCCCTCTCAAAGGTTACAAAATTCTTTCCAAGAAGAAATGTTTCGAGATCTGGAGCAAATTTGGCGGTTGTCAGGAAAGGGATTGAAAACCATGAAGGAAAGCGATTGGTGTTTCTCTCATGTATATCCCAATAATTCGCCGCTGCGACGTATTGTAGCTCAAAGCTATCTTCTTCAGCGTTATAGTGAAGAGGGGTTGTTGACAGCCATGATTCGATTAGTACAACAGGCATCTCTAGTAAATGGACACCGGAAGATGGAGGATAATCTACTTGTCTCCGGAGATGATTACTGGCAAGAACATTGCGATTTTGATGTTAAAACAGGGAAAGCATCTCTTTTAGGGCACGGCAAGGCAGGTGAAATCATCGTAAACGTCATATTGCCCTTTGTTTTCTCCTGGGGAGAAAAGACGGAGGATTCAGAATTGAAAGGTAAAGCCTTGCAACTTTATCTGAATTATCCAGGATTGGCACCAAACGAGATAACGCGCCACATGATAAGGCAACTTTGCCTAGAGGGTACTGGTAGTCTTACTGCTTGCCAGCAGCAGGGCTTAATTCACATTTTCAGGAACTACTGTAGAGAGGGAAATTGCAGCGAATGCCCCTTACTCGTGGGCAAGTAGTCAGATTATTTGTATCCAGTGGAGTTTTCTATGAGTGATAGCTTAAAAGCATTCAATACCTATATTCGCACTATTGAGAAAGAGTTAGCATTGGGCAATGCCACCGAGCATACCCACCGTCCAGCACTTAAAGCACTGGTCGAATCATTAGGTGATGGCATAGTAGCTACTAACGAGCCCCGGCGCGTCGAGTGTGGTGCTCCGGACTTCGTCATTGCCAGAGGCTTGGCAACTAAAGGCTATGTTGAAGCTAAAGATGTGGGCAAAAGTCTGGATGAAGCTGAACATTCCGAACAATTCCAGCGCTATCGTGATTCACTTACCAACCTTGTCCTGACCGATTACCTTGAGTTTCGCTGGTGTGTGGATGGCAAACGGCGTCTTACCGCCTGCCTGGGCACAGCAACCGGGGATGGCAAGGTAAGGCGTGATAAAGCAGGAATAGAAGCGGTGACCTGGCTCTTTGATGATTTCCTTTCACACTGTGCTGCGCCTATAGACACGCCAAAGGAATTAGCCCAGCGAATGGCTCGTCTGGCTCACATGATTCGTGACCTTATAATAGCTGCCTTCGAAAAAGAGCCTGAAAGTGGTTCGCTCCATGCTCAATTTGTAGCCTTCAGGGACAATCTTATACCTGACCTTTCTACTGAGCAATTTGCTGATATGTATGCTCAGACTATCGCCTATGGGCTTTTTGCCGCTCGTTGTAATCAGTCTACGGGAGGTGATTTCACTCGCCAGAATGCCGCCTACCTTTTGCCCAGGACCAATCCATTTCTAAGAAAACTCTTTAACCATATCGCCGGGCCAGATTTAGACGATCGTATCGCCTGGTTAGTAAATGACCTGGCACAACTACTTGCCCATGCTGACATGGAGGCAGTCCTTAAGGACTTTAGTAAACGCACTGCTAAGGAAGACCCTGTAGTGCATTTCTACGAAACTTTCCTTGCTGCCTATGACCCTAAGGTGCGGGAGATGCGCGGCGTGTATTATACTCCCGAGCCGGTGGTTTCCTATATCGTGCGCTCCATTGACCACTTGCTCAAGACGCATTTTGACAAGCCTCAAGGGTTGGCAGACCCCAGCGTTCTCGTCTTAGACCCAGCAGTAGGCACCGCTACTTTTCTTTATATGGTGATAAATGAGATTCACGATGCCGTGCTGAGTCAAGGGCAGACAGGACTCTGGAATAAATATGTGGCAGAAAAGCTCTTGCCCCGTATATTTGGTTTCGAGCTTCTTATGGCTCCTTATGCTATAGCTCACTTAAAGATGGGGTTACTTCTAAAGGAGACAGGTTATCAATTTGAAAAAGAACAGCGACTGGGAATTTATCTCACCAACACCCTGGAGGAGGCTGTTAAACACTCAGAAACCCTATTTGCCAGTTGGATAACTGAAGAGGCTAACGCCGCCGCCGAAATTAAGAAGGACAAGCCCATAATGGTGGTGCTGGGAAATCCGCCGTATTCGGGCCACTCAGCAAACAAAGGCGCGTGGGCGAGACAATTAGTGGAGACATACAAGACTGTTGACAGTAGTCCTCTTGGTGAGAAGAATCCCAAATGGCTACAAGACGACTATGTGAAATTTATCCGTTTTGGGCAGTGGCGGATAGAACACACCGGACAGGGTATACTTGCTTTTATTACTAACCATGCTTATCTTGACAATCCCACATTCAGAGGAATGCGCCAGTCCCTGATGAATACCTTTGACGAAATTTATGTCCTGAATCTGCACGGCAATGTCAAGAAAAAGGAAGCTAATCTAGATGGTGGCAAGGATGAAAATGTGTTTGATATCCAGCAGGGGGTAGCTATCTGCCTTATGGTAAAATATCCCAGGGAGGCAAATAATAAGACACTTTAAGTTTACTGCTCATGCGGAGAGTATGCTGAAAGATCGTGGCATAGCCCGGGAGTGGGTGATGCGGGTGATAGTGGAACCGGCGCGAACCGAGTGTAGGGATGATGGCACTATCCATTACCTCAAGGCGATACCCGAGCATGCAGGGCGGGTATTGAGAGTGGTGACGGGGCCCGAAAGCGAGTCGCCGCGGGTAATCACCGCATTCTTTGACCGTAGAGAAAGGAGGGAGTGATGAGAATCAGGATAGATGAAGCCAGTGACGCTTTGTATTTCCGTCTTGATGAGAGTTTGGTAGTGGAGTCCGAGGAGGTTCAGCCCGGCGTTATCCTGGACTATAACGCCGCTGGGCAGACAGTGGGCATAGAGATACTGGGCATCAAAGGACGCATCCCTCTGGAGGAACTGAAACGCCTCCAGTTTGAAACCGTGTGACGTGACGATGGTAGCCAAAATATACTATGCTGACCTGTGGGGTTCCCGCGAAGGCAAGTATCAGAAAGTTGCGGAGACGGATATTACTTCAACGGATTGGTCTGAGCTTGAGCCTCATAGTCCATTCTACTTCTTTGTGCCGCGAGATGAAGAATTACTGAGTGAGTATGAAAACGGTTGGAAGGTAACAGAGATTTTCCCTACCAATAGTGTAGGTATCGTTACATCTAGAGACCACTTTGTCTTGGACTTTGACGAGGCGCTTCTAAAAGAAAGGATTAATAACTTTAGGGAAAACTTTCTTAGTGACGACGAAGTTCGAGAAAGAAATGGACTAAAGGATAAAGACGGATGGAGTGTTGCAGATGCTCGCAAGGCTATTCGCCAAGATAAAGAATATAAAAAAGCATTCACGAGATGCCTTTACCGTCCCTTTGATATTAGACCCATCTTATACCACGATGCAGTAATTGAACGTTCCAGACCCGAGGTCATGCGCCACATGCTAGCAGGAGAGAATTTGGGGCTAATCGCTATGCGCCAAGTAGCTCTCAACGAGCCTTATTCACACTTTGGTGTCACGCAGTTTATAGTGGATAATCGAGCGTTCTACAGTAACAAAGGCATTCAATATTTATTTCCCCTCTACCTCTACCCCGCCAAAGAAAAGGAGCAGCCAGATAAGAGTGGTGGGAAAGAAGGTGGCATTCAATCTGCGATGCAAATGCAAACCAAGCGTGAACCCAACCTGAAACCTGAGTTTATTAAAGCTTTCTCAGAAAAGTTAGGGCTCAAGTTTATTGAAGATGGTAAGGGAAACTTTGAAGAAATCTTCGGTCCCGAGGATGTCTTCAACTACGCCTATGCTGTTTTCCATTCGCCTACCTACCGCAGCCGCTATGTCGAATTATTAAAGATAGATTTCCCCAGATTGCCACTCACATCGAATAGAGAACTTTTCAAAGCACTGGTAGCCAAAGGCGCCGAGCTTGTATCTCTCCACCTTATGGAATCCCCCAAGCTCGATAGCCTTATCACCAAATATCCCATTTTAGGACCAAACCAGGTGGAGACAGTTAGGTATGATGAAGCTAACCAGAGAGTCTATATCAACAAGAGTCAGTATTTTGAAGGTGTCCCTCCTGAGGTATGGAATTTTCACATCGGAGGCTATCAGGTCTGCCAGAAATGGCTCAAGGATAGAAAAGGTAGAAGCTTAAGCTATGATGAGCTAACCCAATATCAGAAAATCATCGTAGCCCTCAAGGAAACCATCCGGCTGATGAGGGAAATTGATGAACTGATACACGGGTGGTCGTTGGAGTGAGGAGTAGCTATGGTTGGGATATGGGACACCAGAAAGCATGCGATGAATGCACTCGAGACTGAACTGCAATCAGAAGCAGCTATAATCTACGAAGCCTTTTCATTGCTGGACGAGATGCTCGGTATATTCAGTACTTGTGCAGAGACTTCGAAACCCGCTGCGGTGTCTGGGTTCACCTTGCTAAAAGCTCGCAACCTTTCCCACAGTATGTTTAGCCTATCATTGGACGGACTTGCGCAAGAATCTGGGGCTCTCTTGCGCCCTATGATTGAATGCCTCGAACTCCTGGAATACTTCCGTGATGACCCTCAAAGAGTTAATGAGGCGTGGGAAGGGAAGTTACCTTCAGCAGGAGAAAGAAGCAAACGTATTCATGGCGAATTTCAACAGTTACGCAACTATCTAAGTAAACACGCATCTCATTTCTCCCTTACGCCAGAGTCGGTATATCATCTGATTGCTCTCAGCTCAGGAAGCTGGAAATGGAAAGTTATGCAGCCTTTCAATGAGAAGGTGCTTAGAACTAATATGTCCACTTTGTTCGCTTTTTTTAGTTTTCTTGTTATTTGAGGCAGCTAATTGCCTAGCCTATGGCGAACTTTTATCCGATTCACTTGAAGATTGTTTAAACGCGTTTCGGGATAGAGGCTTGGAAATTTTTGGAGACATCCCACATGAGTAATTGCTGAGCCAACTTAAGGCACTATATTTCTATGGAGGTAACCTATGAAGGCAGAATGCCCTGAGTGCTGGATTTGAGGATGAAGGCAGTTTCTGTAGTCGGTGTGGGGCATCTTTGCCAGAACATTCCATACCAACTTTTCGTTGCATATTCTGGGCATTACCTGCAATTTGCCACTAAAACTAAAGTATGGTATAATTAAATGAGAATGGCAGGTTAGCTAATGAAGACAACAATACGCGAAGGTGGCAGGTTGGTCATTCCATCCGCATACAGGAAAGCACTGGGAATCAAACCTGGGGACGAGGTTATTTTGGTGCTCGAAGATGGGGAGATAAGGGTTATCAGCACGCGCCAGGCGATAACGCGGGCACAAACTCTGCTTCGACGCTACATCCCCAAGGATCGAAGCCTGTCCGAGGAATTGATCAAAGAGCGGCGGGAAGAGGAGTCTCGTGCCTGAAGTAGTGATAGATGCCTCAGCATTGCTGGCGCTTCTGAACGCGGAACCGGGCGCTAACGTCGTAGCTGAAGCCCTTCCGGGAGGAGTCATCAGTGCCGTCAATTTATCCGAGGTAGTCGCCAAGCTATCCGAGGCAGGTATGCCAGAAAAAGCGATTCACCAGGCTCTACAACCGCTTGGGCTGGAGATTGTGCCTTTTGATGAGGAACAGTCCTATCACGCAGGGTTGCTGCGTACCTCTACTGAAGACACGGGCATTTCTTTAGGCGACCGGGCATGCTTGAGCCTGGCCAAAATGTTGGGGGTAGTTGCACTTACCGCAGACAGGGCATGGGTGGGGCTTTCAATTGGGGCGACCATCAAAGTGATACGCTAGTTGCAGGAAGATGCGTTTCCCAACACCGTGGTAATGGTGAGCTACGAAGCTAACCAGCGAGTTTATATTAACAAGGGTCACTATTTCGGAGGTGTCTCTCCAGAGGTATGGAATTGCCACATCGGCGGCTATCAGGTTTGCTAGAAGTAGCTCAAGGATAGAAAGGGTAGAACTCTGAGTTACGATGAGCTAACGCATTACCAAAAGATAGTGGTATCCCTTAAAGAAACCATCCGTCTGATGGGGGAGATAGACGCCCTGATTCATGG
>JAXHSX010000054.1:0-2781 GCA_034190625.1 Chloroflexota bacterium | reverse complement strand
CTATGCGGTGGGTATTATTGAGCGCCTTCAGTCCCTCTTTGACCAGATGGCGATTCTCGCCTACGAGGGGTACCAGATCAGTAACCGTGCCCAGAGCTACCAGTTCCAGTAGCTCATTCAAAGATGCTTCCTTACTGTGCTTGTGCAGCAATGCCTGTGCAAGCTTAAAGGAAACGCCTACGCCGGCGAAGTCTGGGAAAGGATAACGCGAATCCATTCTTTTGGGGTCGACTACGGCTATAGCTTGAGGCAACTCCTCCGAAGGAATGTGGTGGTCGGTAATAACTATGTCCATACCTAATTGCTGAGACCTTTCGACTTGTTCGCAAGCGGTGATGCCACAATCAACTGTGATGATCAGTTTAACTCCCTGGTTGTGTAGTTTTTCTATTGCCTCTAAGTGCAGCCCATGACCTTCCTCATGGCGATCAGGCATATAAATAATAGCCTTGCAGCCAAGCCATGATAAGCATTCAGTAAGAACTATTGTGGCTGTGATGCCGTCAACATCGAAATCGCCATAAACGGCGATTTTCTCTCCTGAGACTAAAGCTTGGTATATTCTGCTTACGGCCTGTGGCATATCAGGAAGCAGAAAAGGATTGCCCGTTAGCCTGTGATCAGCAGCTAGAAACAAATCTATCTCATCCGGCTTAATACCACGATTATAAAGAAGTTGAGCGATTAGTGGAGGAACGCCAGAGGCAATCAGATATTCATCCGGCGCTGGAGGTAGAACTTGCCATTGGCTTGATTCCATCTTTGATTCAGTAATTTTTATTCAGAATTGCTAACTATATCACAGACTTTGCCATGAGCAAACTTGCTCTGGTAAAAACACTAATGTAAAATCGATTAGAGGCAGTATCCGTTATGGACATTTACGGCCGATTAAGAGACGAATTGGGGGAGGCTGTTGGAAGAAACAAGGCTGATGCCATGTTTCTATCTGGAGGGCTTGACACTAGCATCCTGGCAGTTCTGGCCCAGCCGAGGTTAGCATTTGTGGTAGGTTTGAAGGACTCATTGGCACCCGACCTCTTTTATTCAGAAAAGGTAGCTGAATTACTGGGGATAGAACTCAAGAAAACGGAGTTCACTGTGGCGGAGGCATTTGAAACGCTGCCCGAGGTGGTAAGGATATTAAGGACTTTTGATCTTGCTTTACCCAACGACCTTTCCATATATTTTGCCCTTAGGCTTGCCAGAGAAAATGGAATAACTTCGGTTATTAGTGGTGATGGAGGTGACGAGCTTTTCGCCGGCTATTCTTATATGGCAGAATTTTCACCCCAGGACTTAGGAAGGTACATAAGGGAGCTTTCGGGAAAATGGCATTTTTCGGCGGGTGATCTTGGCAAGGCTATGGGTGTTAAAGTGAAGCAGCCCTTTCTGGACAGGGATTTCGTCCGATTTGCTCTGGATATAAGCCCGGAACTCAAGGTTAAAGAAGGTGTTGGGAAGTATGTCTTAAGAAGAGGCTTTGAGGGTCTACTGCCGGCGGAGATAGTATGGAGGGAAAAAGAGCCTATAGAGTCCGGCTCTGGCTCCGGTAGACTTCACAAAGTGATAGCCGAGATGGTCTCCGACGAGGAATTTCAATCTGCAAGGAAGAGAACAGGCGTAGCTTTCATTAATAAGGAACATTTTTTCTATTATCGTATCTATAGTGAAGTAGTAGGAGAGATTCCCCATGCCACGGATGACGAAATTAGATGTCCCTGCTGTGGAGCGAGCATGGGCACACACCATTGCCGAATCTGCGGCTTTTCCCGACCGATCGTGTGAGGCTGTTATCTCTGGAAGAGAGGAGTAAGTTGACAACTCTCGACACTCCATGGCAGTTCTACTCTAGAGAGGAGAAGGAGTATTGCCATGCTAGCGATTTTTTCGCTTGCTTATTTTGCTCGCTTTTCTACTTCACACGAGATATCATTGACGATGTCTTTTAGTGGAATTCCTGGGAGGAACACCCCGGCAACACCCATATCCTTCAGCTTGGGGATGTCACCGGGAGGAATAACACCCCCTATTACAACCACAACATGGTCTAAATTCTCCTCCTTCATTCGGTTCATTACTCTGCCCATGGCCTCCAAGTGACCACCACACAAAAAACTCAATCCTAAAACGTCAGCGTCCTCCTGAATCATTGCCTTTATCACTCCTTCAATCCTCTGCCCTGTGCCTAGGTAAACTACCTCCATCCCAGCATCACGCAATGCTTCAGTTATCACGATAATCCCTCGATAATGGTCATCAAGTCTAATCTTAGCAGTCACTACCTTTATCTTTCTGTTTTTCATGCTACACCTTCTAGAAGGGATATTCCCTCTCGCCAGCCCAGTCATATTCAAGCCCATCCACCATGCGCAATACACCGATTATCTCGGCAAAGGTGGCATCGGCTTCCAACGCATCAAAGGCGTAAGGGACCAGGCTATCATTAGTCTTTTCTGCCGCATGGCGCAAATTTCCCATCGCCTCTTTGAGTCCTTTCCAGTCTCGCTTCCGTTTGAACTCCTTAAACTCGGTCAGATATTGTTCAACTTCATTAGACTCAGGGGTATAAAGCTTGGGTTGAAAATCTTCCTCAGTAGGAATAGCAAAACGATTGACGCCAACAGCCACCCTCTTTGCGGTTTCTACTTCTTTTTGCATCTCCAATAGGCTTCTCCACAGCTCCTGATGCACCCAACCTCTCTCCAGGGCTTTCATCCAGCCACCCATCTGCTCTATTTTATTGTCCATAGCCTTTATTTCTTCCTCGTCTTCAAAAGG
>JAXHSX010000053.1:0-9318 GCA_034190625.1 Chloroflexota bacterium | reverse complement strand
CCCTTTGTCTATGGGCTAGCCATGGAACATAATCTCACAGGATGGGTATGTAATACCTCGGAAGATGTAAAGATCGAAGTAGAGGGAAGAACAGAAGCTCTTGAACAGTTCTATCTCAAACTCAAGAGTAAAGCTCCACCTCTAGCTCGTATCGAAGGTACAACTATCAGCTATCATCCCCCCTTTGGATACGAGAACTTCGAAATTCGGCACAGCGTCGCTGAAGAGGGTAAATACCAGCTCATCTCCCCGGACATCACCACCTGCCAAGCTTGCCTGAGTGAACTCTTGAATCCCAATGATCGCCGATTTCGCTATCCCTTTACTAACTGTACCAACTGCGGACCACGCTTTACCATAATAGAAGACATGCCTTACGACCGTCCCAAAACCACTATGCGCTATTTTCAAATGTGCCCTGAATGTCAAGCAGAATACGATAATCCTTTAGATCGCCGTTTTCATGCCCAGCCAAATGCTTGTCCCAAATGCGGTCCCCTGGTTGAGCTAGTTGATAATCAAGGTAATCTTGTCATTGCGACTTTCACTCAGTCCTCTTCCTTGAAGGGAAAGGGTTTGGGGGAGGGTGAAATGAAGCCATCTTTACTCGATCCCATAGCCAGCGCCAGCCGACTCTTGAAAGAAGGGAAAATCGTTGCTGTAAAGGGCTTGGGTGGATTTCTCTTAGCTTGCGATGCTCTAAATAAGACAGCGGTAAAAACTTTACGGGAAAGAAAAAAACGCCCCTCCAAGCCATTTGCTATTATGGTAACCGATGTTGAAGAAGCTAAAAGACACTGCTATGTCTCTCTTGAAGAAGAAAAGCTACTCACTTCGCCTCAAAGCCCTATTGTGCTCCTGGAATGGAAACAGGACTCATCTATAGCTCGGGAAGTTACTTCCAATTTACGATATCTAGGAGTTATGTTGCCATATACGCCTTTACACCATGTCCTGCTCAGAGATACTGAATTGCCTTTAGTAATGACCAGTGGCAACCTCAGCGAGGAGCCTATCGCTAAAGACAACGATGAAGCGTTGAGAAGGCTTTCGGGAATTGCTGATTACCTGTTAGTCCACAATCGGGACATTTACTCCCGCTACGATGATAGCGTAGCCCTAGTAGAGCAAGATACAAATCAGCTTATAAGACGAGCTCGCAGTTACGCTCCTTATCCTATCCACCTCACATTTAACGCCAAGCAAGTGCTGGGTTGTGGAGCCGAGGAGAAAAACACATTCTGCCTGACGAGAGATGACTATGCTTTTCTAAGCCAGCATATTGGTGATATGGAGAATGTAGAAACCTTAGAGCATTTTGATAGCACCCTCTCCTTATATAAGAGACTCTTTCGCATTGAGCCTGAGATTATTGCCCACGACCTCCATCCTGACTATCTCAGCACCGAATACGCCCGGGAGCTAGAGGGGAGTGGGGTAAAGCTTGTTCCAGTGCAACATCATCATGCCCACATCGCCAGTTGTATGGCTGATAACGGAGTTGAATCACAGGTTATCGGAGTGGCCCTAGATGGCACCGGGCTAGGCACTGACGAGCGTATCTGGGGAAGCGAATTTTTAGTGGCAGATTATCATGGTTTTACCAGAGCAGGACATTTGGAATACTTGCCCTTACCAGGAGGAGATCTGGCCGTAAAGAAACCATACCGTACAACCATCGGTTACATTCTCAGTTTATTAGGAGAAAGAACTTTAGGCGATATCATCGATGTGGCACCTCTTTTAAGAGAACGGGAGCTTGAGATTGAAATCATCAAGCACCAGGTGGAAAAGAATCTGAATTCACCGCTCACTTCGAGTATGGGACGTCTTTTTGATGCCATATCAGCGTTAACAGGCATCAGGGGTGAGATAGATTACGAAGGGCAAGCCGCTATAGAACTGGAAATGGCAGTCCATGCTCCTCACTATAAGAAGCGGAGTTCTTCCATCATTGCGAGGAGCGTAAGCGACGGAGAAATCTTCAAGAATACCGAGATTTACCCTTACCATATTGCCAAAGACCAAGGAGTAAGAATTATACAGCTAGGCGAATTACTTTTAACTATAATCGGAGACCTAAAGCAAAATGTTTCTCGGGCGAAGATATCGCTCAAGTTCCATAATACCGTGGCTCAAATGGTAAATGAAATGTGTGAGCTTATAGCTAATGAAACTGCCATAAAACAGGTCGCCTTGAGCGGCGGGGTATTCCAGAACCGTTTATTGCTGAGAAAGACAGTCAACTTGCTGAAAACCAACGGCTTCCAGGTACTTACACACAAGCAGTCGCCTTGTAATGATGGCGGTATCTCCTTAGGGCAGGCAGTTATTGCCAATTTCGCTACAGCAAGTTAAAATAATCTGACAACAGGGTGTTTCAAAATGTAGGCACAGATCTTCAAGTCTGTCCCTACAGGAGAATACAGGGGTGAAGACCTCACAGAATGCTAAAATGTAATGAGAAATTAAAATCAAACAGCTTAAAAGAAATGAAGGAGGTGTAAAATGGCTGAGGTACAACAGGAAATAAAATTAACTGAAGAGCAAGAGAGGGAAGGCTATTGGGTGGAATGTGAAGGATCTGACCGTGTGCTCGTGTGGCATAGGAAAAATCAAATAGCACTCTTATATATTTCGCCTGACATTAATAAGAAAGTTCAGGATATAATAGAGAAGAGAAGACGAGAGCTTAAAGAAGTGGAGGAAAAAACAGGCTGGAAGCCAGAGTAGAGATGTGTCTTGCAATCCCCGTAAAAGTTGTATCTATAGAGGGCGATGAAGCTGAGGTAGAGATTGGTGGGGTAAAACGCCGTGTTAGCATTGTGCTTACCCCAGAAGTAAAACTGGGTGATTACGTATTGCTCCATACAGGTTATACTATAGGAGTTGTCGATGAGGCTGAGGCAGAGGAGACTCTAAAACTTCTGCAAGAGATAGCAAGTTTAATTCCTGAGGAAGATGTTTTTTTAAACAGGTTACACGTTTAAGCTGTGAAGTTCATTGACGAGTATCAAGATAGCAAGCTAGCTACGAAATTAGCCCAAAGGATTGCCAGTCGTTCTACCAAACCCATCAGGTTAATGGAGTTCTGCGGTGGACATACCCACGCAATAATGAGGTATGGTATTCGTCAGTTAGTTCCTAAAACAGTGGAACTGAGGTCAGGCCCCGGCTGTCCTGTATGCGTTACGGCAATTACTGATCTGGATAAAGCCATCGCTATGGCTCACTTGCCCGAAGTCATTACCACCACTTTCGGGGATATGATAAGGGTACCAGGCAGCTACTCCAGCTTGCAGCAGGCAAAAGCTGAAGGTTCAGATATACGAATCGTCTATTCCACCATGGATGCACTGGAAATAGCCAGGGATAATCCCAAGAGATCGGTTATTTTCATTGGCATTGGCTTTGAGACTACGGCACCAGCCATCGCTGCCTCCATAATTAAGGCATACGAAGAGGGGGTGGAGAACTTCCATGTCCTCTCTTTGCTTAAATCAACCCCACCAGTGATAAAAGCACTGCTCGATTCAGGTGAGGTAAAATTAGACGGCATCGTCTGCCCCGGGCATGTCAGTGTTATAATTGGCTCTCATCCTTACGAATTTATACCTGAGAATTATCGTATTGCCTGTGTCGTCTCCGGTTTTGAACCTCTAGATATTTTGCTGTGTATAGATAGGCTAGTGGAGCAGATTGAGAGCGGCAAGCCAAAAGTAGAAATAGCTTATCGCCGAGGGGTAAAGGCTGAGGGAAACAGAAAAGCCCTGGGATTGATGGAAGAAGTTTTCCAGAGCGACGGGGCTAACTGGCGAGGAATCGGGAATGTACCTAGCAGCGGTTTGAAGATCAGGCAGAAATACCACCATTTTGACGTGGAGAAATTCCTCCCAATTGATTTAAAACCAGGTAAAGAACCTGAAGGGTGTCGCTGTGGAGATATACTTCGTGGGCTACTTACACCACCTGAATGTAAGCTTTTCGGTAAAGTTTGTACTCCAGAGAACCCTGTGGGTCCCTGTATGGTCTCCAGCGAAGGTGCCTGCGCTGCTTATTATAGCTATGAGGCGATCTGTGAGTGACACCATCATTCTGGCTCATGGCAGTGGTGGCAAACTCAGCCACGAGTTGATAGAGAAGAGATTCCTATCTTTCCTGGCTAATCCTCTGTTAAGCAAACTGGACGACTCTGCTATTTTTGAAGCTGACGGACGTCTTGCCTTCACTACTGACAGTTATGTTGTCAATCCTATATTCTTTCCCGGCGGAGATATAGGTAGACTGGCTGTGTGTGGCACGATTAACGATTTATCTATGAGTGGAGCTAAGCCTCAATATCTAAGTTTGTCCGCCATTATAGAAGAAGGCTTCCCTTTAAGTGAACTAGAAGAGATAATGCGTTCAATAAAGACAGCAATTGAAGAGGCTGAAGTAAAAATAATAACTGGTGATACCAAGGTAGTAAACCGTGGACAGCTTGATAAGATATTCATAAACACTTCAGGTATAGGAATGATTTCTTCGGAGATCGATATCTCGGGAGCCAATGCTAAAGCCGGAGACAAAGTTATCTTAAGCGGTACCATTGGTGATCATGGCATAGCTATAATGAGCCAGCGTGAAGGCTTGAAATTCGCCGTTCCTGTGGAAAGTGACTGTGCTCCTCTAAATAAATTAGTATCCGAGATGCTGGAGGCTTCGCCAAGAATCCATTGTCTCCGTGACCCCACCAGAGGTGGACTGGCTACTACCCTTAACGAGTTTGCCCGACAATCTAATGTAAGTATCGTAATAGAAGAAGATAAGATACCGATAAAGGAAGCCGTTAGAGCCGCGTGTGAGCTTTTAGGCTTCGATCCTATTTACGTTGCTAATGAAGGTAAACTGGTAGCCATAGTTGAATCCTGCGGTGCCGAGAACGTTTTAACCAGGATGAAGCAAAATAGATATGGTAATGATGCTGCCATCATTGGCCAAGTAGTTGATGACCATCAGGGAAGAGTGATAATGAAAACAAAGCTGGGTTCCTCCCGGATTGTTGATATGCTTTCTGGAGAATTGCTGCCACGAATATGCTAGATAAAAAGGAGGCCAATTGACTTCCATTGGCGTTGATATCATAGAGGTAGAGCGCATCGAATCAGTTATTGAGCAATGGGGAGAGCGTTTTCTAAATCGAATTTACACTGAAGCTGAACTTAAGATATGCGAGAGTAGGATTTCATCTTTGGCTGTCCGATTTGCTGCTAAGGAAGCAGTAATGAAAGTGCTGGGAACTGGCACCATAGGCGTCGGCTGGAGAGAAATTGAGATTCTCCCTGATAGCCTTGGCAAGCCACTAGTCAAGCTTCATGGCAGAGCCAAAAGCAAAGCTGAAGAGCTAAACCTAAATGATTTCTCCATCAGCCTTGCCGATACTAAACAGATCGCCATTGCCACAGCTATAGGCACATAGCTCAAATAGCTTGAATCTACCTAAACTCGTCACTGTTTTACTGGCAAGACTTTCAGGGTATAATAACATGTATAATATCACGTGTCGCTATTACTTTTGACGACCTTTGCACTATGAGTATCACTAAGCCAATTGAGCTTTTTCTAAAACCCCGAGCAGTAGCTATCATAGGAGTGCCACGGCGTACTGGTAGAGGGTCATTAAATGTTGCTGAGGGCCTTCTACAACTGCGGTTTAGAGGGCAAATCTATCCTGTGAATCCCAATATGGATAGCTTGTTGGGTCTCGAAGTTTATCCCTCTGTTCAATCATTACCTCTGGGGATAGATTTAGGAGTAGTCATGGTAGCGCGGCAGACCGTTCCCCAAGTAATAGCGGAAGGTACTGAGAGAGGGATCAAAGCTTTCATAGTGATTACCGAAGGTTTTGCCGAAGCTGATGATAAAGGTAAAGCGCTGCAATCAGAATTAGTGACAATAGCCAAAGAGAAGGGGGCAAGGATAATCGGCCCTAACTCATTGGGACTAATCAATAGCTTCCACAATTTCAGTTCCTCTCCAATTACTTCCCAGATAAAGACCAATCCCATTGCCTTTGTCTGCCAGTCAGGTGGTTTTTTAGAAGGTTTCTCTGAATTCGTCCCTGGAAAAAGCATCGACCTGGGAAATATGTGCGATATAAATTTTGCTGAGATGCTAGAGTATCTTGAGAATGACCCAGAGATAAAGCTCATAGCATTGCATATTGAGGGATTGAAGGATGGAAAGAGGTTTTTACAAGTTGCAACAAGAGTGCAGCAAAAGAAGCCTGTATTAGTGTTGAAGACAGGCAGAGGTGAAAAAGCTGCCCAAGCGGCAGCCTCTCATACCGGCTCACTTTCAGGTAAGGATGAAGTGTACCATGCGGCATTCAAGCAAGCGGGACTCATACAGGTAGATAATGTAGATGAACTTGGCGATATCACAAAAGCCTTTCTGCACTTATCGCCGCTAAAGGGGAACAGAGTGGCTGTGATTAGTCCTAGCGGTGGTGCAACTACCCTGAGTTTGGATGCTATGGAACGGTATGGCTTTGAGCTGGCTAAGCTATCGGAAATGACTATCAACACCATCAAGGAATTTTTCTCAGCTTGGTCTCCTCCTCTTAATCCCATAGATGTGATGGCTGCAGGTATGCGCCACGGATATAAAATGGTATATAGGTCAAGCTTGGAAGCTTTGCTCGAGGATGAGAATGTAGACGCAGTATTGTGCATCGCTGGATTCCCGACTTTAAAGACCATCAAAATTGCTATTAATGGAAGAAATAAACCTGTAGTTACGTGGATTCTGGGAGAGTGGGGAGAAAAGTTGCTCTCCAAAGTAAAGGAAACTGATTATCAAACAGTTTATCCCAGTCCGGACAGGGCTTTCAGAGCTTTGTCAGTCTTGAGAAACTATATATCTTCATGAAACATACGGCAGCAAGGGCTGAAGTTACAAACCTTCGTTTGTTATAATGAGTGCTAAAGGTTGGCGGGCAAAGAGAATAGTTCGATACCATGCTAGCGAAGGTAAAAAGTGCTGCAGTTGTTGGCCTTGAAGGATATCTTATAGACGTTGAGGTTGATGTCGCCAGTGGTTTGCCAGCGACGACTATCGTGGGCTTGCCCGACAAAGCGGTACAAGAAGCTAAGGAAAGAGTAAGATCCGCTATAAGAAATTCTAACTATAAGTTCCCTGGCAGGCGTATTACTATCAATCTGGCTCCGGCAGACCTAAAGAAAGAAGGTCCAGCTTATGACCTGCCCATAGCCATAGGCATACTGATCAGCTCGGGCCAGCTCAATGCTGACCTAGCAAGTAGTGTTTTTCTGGGGGAGTTATCTCTGGATGGGAAACTACGCCATACTCATGGCATATTGCCCATGGCGTCTCTGGCTAAAGACGAAAATTTAGAGAAAGTATTTGTGCCCCTGGATGATGCTGAAGAAGCATCATTAGTAGAGGGTCTGCGTATATTCCCGGCGGAATCACTGGCTCAATTGGTTGCGTATCTACAGGGAGATGTGAGAATTCCGGAATACGCTAGGCAGACAAATTGGCAGCAGGAAATTCATAAAGACCATGCTTTTGACCTCAGCTACATTAAGGGACAGGAACATGCCAAAAGAGCACTGGAGATAGCTGCGGTAGGAAGGCACAATATACTCATGAAGGGACCACCAGGGAGTGGTAAGACTATGCTGGCTCGCTCCTTGCCTTCGATACTCCCTCCATTAACAATGGAAGAGGCTATTGAAGTAACTAAAATTTATAGCGTCACTGGTTTATTGCCTCGAGATATCCCACTCATCGTAGAGCGCCCTTTCCGTTCTCCGCATTATACTATCTCTCATGTCGGATTGGTGGGAGGAGGACAATGGCCAAGGCCTGGTGAGATAAGCTTAAGTCATTATGGCGTACTCTTCCTCGATGAGTTCCCTGAGTTTGGACGTACTACTCTGGAATCATTACGCCAGCCAATGGAAGACAGGACAGTTACTGTCAGTCGAGTCCGTGGTAGCGTGACTTTCCCCGCCAGCTTCATGCTGGTGGCAGCTATGAACCCCTGTCCCTGCGGGTACTTCGGAGATCCGTTCAAGGAATGTAAGTGTTCCCTGGGGGAAATCTCTCGATATAACAAAAGGATAAGCGGACCATTACTAGACCGAATAGACATTTTCATCGATGTTCCTCACGTGGATTATGAGAAACTCACCGAGAATAAGCCAGCGGAGACATCGGAAAAAGTGAGAGAAAGAGTCAAAGCCGCTCACAAGCTGCAACTGGAACGATTTAAGGGCACGACGCTAACATGCAATGCAGCGATGGCACCTCAAGAGATAAAAGAATTTTGTATCTTGGAATCCCCTGCACAGAGTTTGCTACGCACCGCAGCGAAACAACTCCGACTCACGGCTCGAAGTTTCCACCGCATCCTTAAACTCTCCCGCACCATTGCCGACCTGGAGAACAGCGAGATTATAAAGACTCATCATGTAGCTGAAGCTTTACAATATCGGCATAAGGAGATGATTTGAGCATCAATACCACGTTAACCAGAGAACACCGCCGGTAATTGCTAAGGGAACACCAAGTATGAGAGAGATCTTACCACCTATTTGCCAACCTCTTGGCCAGGATTGCCCTGGCTCACGCGTGATTAATTCTTTAATGTCGCGTTGAGCCAACATGGAGTCATAATATTTCTTCTTCTCTCTTTTAGAAAAGACTATAGCTGCAACTCCAAAGAGGATGAAGAAAATACCCAACCCGAGGATAGCCTGACAAGTGGCAAGCGCCATTTCACTTAAGCTCTACTGTCGCTCCAGCAGCCTCTAGTTTTTCCTTTACGGTCGTTGCCTCTTCTTTACCAATGGTATCTTTTAGCGTTTGCGGAGCAGCTTCAACTAAATCCTTGGCTTGCTTTAGCCCTAAAGCAGTCACCTCCCGCACCGCCTTGATAACTTCTATTTTCTTTTCGCCAATACTCTTGAGAATGACGGTGAACTCTGTTTGTTCCTCCTCTGGAGCTGCTTCAACTGACTCGCCGGCATCTGCTGTAGCGGCAGACGCCAATCCTATCGCCATTGGAGCAGCACTAACTCCAAATTCGCTCTGTAAGGTCTTGACAAGATCAGCTAAATCAAGCACTGTCATACTTTTAATGGCAGCAATGATATCCTCCTTAGTCATCTCTTTACTCGGTTTCCTTTTCTTTGCCCCTGAGGCTTCTTTTGTTCCTATGTCTTCTTCGGTTATTGGTTCTTCTACTGTCAAAGTGACCTCCTTTGTTATTAATCACTAACTTTTTCTTTTTTATTTTGCAACACGGCTATC
>JAXHSX010000052.1:0-5113 GCA_034190625.1 Chloroflexota bacterium | reverse complement strand
AGGACATCCTTATGTCCCTACATTTCTAAGCACACTAAACTTTTATTTGCTGATGGCTCAGTCGATAACAAATCGTCAGCAAGTATCACCTTATTCGCTACGCTGACGATTTGTTCGATAGGTATCATGCTTTCCTGGCCCAAATTATCAATCACCATCCATATCTTATCTTGCGACATCTCTCTTCTAATAGCCGCAACTACTCCTATACTAACGCCGTTAGGCAAGATAACCTCCTTATTCAGGAGTAGTATCTTCAGCCCTCTGGCAGTCAACCACGTTTTCAGTATCCCCAGAATCTTCATAATTCAACCTTATATATAATAAAAAACGAAATAATCGGCAAAAGGTTTATCCGCTGACAGATAGCTTCCTGTTAAGACTATTGTTTGCCTGACATCACTGTGGTATTATACCTCGAAATTTTCCTGAGGAGGTAAGTTATGGGACGTCACGCTCTAATTATAGGAATAGTGGCTATTATCATTGGCATTTTAGTGCTTATATTGCCTGGACTACTTCACTGGCTAATAGGCATTGGCCTCATTGTAATCGGTGGATTAGTTTGTTTTGGAAGGGGGTGATGCTATTATATATAAGTATTTGGTAGGGTTAGTGGGCATTTTTTCACTATAACTGGGGTAGTAGGTATCTACCAAGCTTTACTCTGATAGATAACCAAGCAACCTTTACTTTATGTCAGTTTGCCCGACTGCTACAGCGTTGTTATACTTTTGCAACTACAGCCATACCGTAAAAGTTTTATATTGGCAGGATTTTCTTGCAGTATAAAGGAGGTTTGAATGAATACTAAAGAGCTAATGAATATGGAAGTCATGGATGTAAATGCTACTAGGATAGGTAAAGTCAAAGATATAGTTTTTGATCTGCAGCAGGGAGCTATCAATCATATCGTAGTAAAGGCAGGATTGACTAAGAAATATTATATCAGCTTGGACAAGATAGACAAGATTGGCGATAAAATAATTCTAAAGGTTAGAGAGAGCGAACTATAGAAAAATCACAATGACCCGATTGTTCTTTTCCTAGATACTGTAGCGAAAATAAGTTAAAAAGGATCAGATTACGTTCTGATATCAGACAGACTGCACCAAAATTTCTTCCAAGCTCCTAGCTTGTTCTACGTGGCAAGGACCGATTCCAGTGCGTCGAACCTCCACTGCAGTAGCACCAACATCGAGTTTCTTACCAATATCATGGATTAGACTCCTGACATAGAACCCCGAGGATACCTCACAAGCCAGGGTAAAATGAGGAAACTGGAATTCCTTAAGTTCCAGACGATAGATGCTCACTTTCTTGGGTGGTATGTCGACAGTTATACCCTTCCTGGCTAGCTCGTAAGCTTTCCGTCCTCCCACCTTTTTAGCGGAGAAGGACGGTGGAACCTGCCAAATATCACCATGAAACCCAGTTAACACCCCTTCCAACTCTTCTTTACTTACTTCCTTATTGCTCTTCTTTATAACCTTCCCCTCAAAATCAAAGGTATCAGTCTCTATACCTAGAATGGCTTTTACTTCGTAGGCTTTGTCCATCTGGAGAAATGAAGAAGCTTCCTTGGTGCGTTTGCCCATGAGTATAATTAATAATCCTGTAGCCATCGGGTCGAGTGTCCCCGTATGACCAACTTTCACCTTAAACCTCTTTTTTATCAGCTCTACCACCCGGGATGAAGTTATTCCTGTAGGCTTATCCACAAGCAAGATATCATCCATTCCAGTTAGTATAACGAAAAATCGGAGAAAAGGCTTGTCGCTCAGCGAAACTATGGTGAACAGGAAGGATAAAAAAGATATCTATGGCAACCCTGCAAACATTATCACCAAGCCTATAGCCAGTAGTATCACGCCTAATGCTAATAAACCAATTAATAACTTTATATTCATGTCTAGCGTCCTTAATACTTCTTAGTTCGATACAAGCGTTATATAGCTTACTCAGCTTTCCCGTTATTGCGAGCGAAGCATGAAAATCTCATCCTGCTACGTAGATCGCTTCGGCTGACTTCGCCAACCTCGCAATGACATTTATATGACTATTCTTATACAATTGACTATAAAGAGCCAAAATAGAAATCCTGCCAATCCCAATGCCGGCTATATGAAAGGCCTAGCAAGCATTCAAATTAAAAATGCTTGCTGGCCTCCCAATTTGCACTTGTCTGCTCACATGATCTCGTAAGCCACTTGAACGTTGAGCGTGATCTTCAATTCTCCCGGGCTAATGGGGGGTGGAGCTGGGGCAGGAGCACCAGTTTTCTCAAGGAAGTTCCCGCTAACTCGCGGCACGTACACAGTACCTTCTGAAATATAGGTAGGCTTGCCCAATTTGACACCGGCCAAATCAGCTAATTGGGTTGCTTTATTCTTGGCATCTTTCAACGCTTTGTCTCTCGCCTGTTCATAGTAAGGTTCAGGATCATCCACGGAGAAGTTAATACCTTGAATGCGAGTCAAATCGCCCCCGGCCTTGGCTACGGCATCTATGATAACGCCAGCTTTGTCTACCTCTCTTATCTTAGCAACCACCATGTTGGTCACGCGATAACCAATAATCTCCTCTTTGTCCTCATCCTTGATCCATTTCGTCACTGGATAGATGCTGAATCGCTGCGTCTGGATATCTTTCTCATCCACGCCGTTATCCTTTAATGCCTCCATCACTTTGTGCATCGCCTCGCTCGCCTGTGTCTGAGCCTCGTCTACTGTATCTGCACGAGCCTCGATACCAAGGCTAAGCTCAGCTATATCGGGAACTGCCATTACCTCTCCCTGGCCAGTGACCCATATCCCAGTGTTCTGCTGAGGTGATATGGAAATGGTTCCTGGCCCGCCTCCAGAGGGGACACAGCCGACGGCTCCCAGTGCCAATACTACAATCAAACAGGGAATTAACCACCAAGTCTTTTTCATCTAAGCCTCCTTTTGTTTATTATTTGTCTATTTATTCTTCTATAGGCTAACAAGGGAAGGCGCCCATCGCTTGTTCAGCTTTCTGTTTCATTATATCGCACACATTATCCATAATAACAAGGACCACTTCTCCTTGCTCGACTATAACGAATAAATTGCACCATAGGTTTATCTATCGTTGCCGTCTTAAATAATAAAAACGGAATTTTGAAGAAAAGGTTTAGGCAATACTGCGAAAACCATACGAGCATTCTGCTTTTCCCTCAGAACTGGTATAGTGCGTACTGGGAACTATTCCGTCAGCGTCACCACCTTCCCTCGGATGAGGTCGACTTGGGCTCCCCACTGTTTATCACCTAGATTTATCCACACCTGTGCCCATGTCTCTGATATCTCCTCGATCTCGCCGGTTTCCTGGTTTATCCCTGACGCATGGACATACATGGGTAATATCATGTCTATAATAGCTCCCTTGTCGAGAAGTTCCCTGACTCTGGGGTCAGCCTTAACTATGCTCAGGGCATTCTCTTTCTCCTCGTCGGTTAGCTGTGGTCCACCCACTGCTTTTGTCACTGCTTTAGTGTGCAGATTTATGAAAGCAGTGACGATTCCACCCATTTTGCCCTCAACAATCACTGTTGCTATGTCATGTTTGATATTTACTACCTTTAATGTCTCTACTTCGTCACCGCCGAGAGCTGCTCTGACCTCAGGGCTGTTCTGCGCGATATCCGCTGCCAGTACTTCAGGCGACGGACCGAAAGGCGAGGGAACAAATAGGGCGAAGCCAATGATTAGAGCTAAAGCCAAAGCGCTGACTAGAGCTGGCTTCCACACAGGTCGCCATAGAAATAGTCTTCTTAGCATATCTAGTCCTCCTTTTATTTTGGATTTTGCCAGGCTAAAAATGGTTACCTTTGTCTGCTCACCGACGAGCTGCTGCTTAATCGACTCCCACGATTCAGTTGGAGCAGTTGCCCTGGCTGCCATTGTCCTGACGGCTTGACGAGACTTGCTTCTAACGGCAGTAAGCACTTTTAGTTCTTCGCGGCAATGCTGGCAAACAGACAGATGAGCCTTGATTTGGTCTCGTTCATCAGGGGTCAGTTCGTCATCGAGATAAGCAGTCAAAAGTTCGTTCACATATTCACACTTCATTGTGTTGTCACCTGCATTCTTCATTTTCTACTTCTACTAATACCTCGCGCAAGGTTTTCATAGCGTGGCTCAATCGAGACTTGACAGTCCCTAAAGGAATATTCATCGCACAGGCAATCTCCTCATAAGACAGATCGTCAAAGTGCCTCAGAATGAACACTGGACGGTATTTCCCATCCAGCGAATTTATTGCTGCCACCAGTCTCTCATATTCCCATCTGCTCATTACGATCTCCTCGGGTGACTCTGAGACCCCTGCCTCCAACAAATCAAAGACACTTTCTCCTGTCTCCTCGAGCGAGGCAGTTACGGGTTGTCTTTTGCGATGTCTCATGAGACAATGGTTGACCGTGATCCGATGCAGCCAGGTAGTAAGCTTGCCCTTAGCTGGATCGAAAGTACTTCGTGCCTTCCACACAGTAATGAATACCTCCTGCAAAACATCCTTGGCGTCTTCTTCATTACTCACCATAAGATAGGCAATTCTAAACACCATCTCTTTATACATTCGAAAAAGAGACTCAAAGGCGTTTACGTCGCCTGATTGCCACTTCTCAGTCAAATTCATCTATATAAGTATATGCAATTTATTTAGAAAAGTTCACTCTGTCGAGAGGAAAAGTTGTATGAAAAGAAAGTTGCCCCTTCTCAGGGGCAACTTTCTTTCGCAACTTCAAGTTTCACCGACAGTTAGCGTAATGATACACTTATTAGGTCCCGTCTGAAATCTGTGTCGACATCGAGGTTGTGAAGACGAATTTGCCGAATTCATCTCCTTCCATGGACTCAACCTTTGTCACCTCCTTGGTGGCAAGGTCGATCTCGACAACCCATCTATCCACTTCGTCTAGCTCTAGGATTACCGAAACCACGTCCTGCGACCCTGCTGCCCCGATTACTTTGGCGCCTTTGTCCAAAAGCTCCTGAACCCTTGAGTCTGCTCTAACCATATCTATAAGCTCTTCCGGTGGGGGTGGTGGAGCGAATGATGGAAGGTTTGCGCGTTCGGCCACAAGAAT
>JAXHSX010000051.1:0-6402 GCA_034190625.1 Chloroflexota bacterium | reverse complement strand
GGAAGAAGCGTGCAGTGTCAACTATACAGTTATCCTCGTCCATGACAACCATTCCCCCCGAGCCTATCATCGAACCAGCTTCACGAAGGGAGTCAAAGTCGATAGGAGTATCGAGCAAAGACTCAGGTAGACAACCGCCTGAGGGGCCTCCGATTTGTACTGCTTTAAAAGGCTTATCTTTAGCAATTCCGCCGCCGATGTTATAAATAACTTCACGTAAGGTTGTGCCCATACGCACTTCAGCCAGGCCAGGGTTATCAATCTTACCTGCCAGAGCAAACACTACCGTGCCTTTGCTTCCCTCGGTACCGAGGGAAGCAAACCAATGTGCTCCCCGCCCGATTATAGGAGCGATGTTAGCAAAAGTCTTTACGTTGTTTATGAGGGTAGGTTTACCCCATAACCCAACGTTTGCTGGATAAGGTGGCCTGGGACGGGGTGTACTCATTGTCCCCTCAATAGCTGCCATTAACGCTGTTTCTTCACCAGAGACAAAAGCACCTGCCCCTGCTGCGATCTCGATGTGAAAATTGAAACCGCTGCCCAGAATGTCATCCCCCAACAGTCCCATTTCTTCTGCCTGACGTAAAGCGATCTGCATACGCTCAATAGCTAAAGGATATTCAGCCCGGACATAGACATAACCCTGATTGGCACCTATGGCACAACCACTGATAATCATGCCCTCGATGACTTGATGTGGATCGCTTTCTAAAACGACCCTGTCCATGAAAGCACCGGGATCTCCTTCATCTCCGTTGCATATCACATATTTTGTTTTGCCTTCAGCCTTGTGGCATAGCTCCCATTTTTGCCCCGTAGGAAACCCAGCACCGCCCCGCCCACGAAGTCCAGACATCTTTACTTCCTCGATTATTTGTTTAGATGTCATTCTCAATGCTTTATCCAAGCTGTGATAGCCGCCATTAGCGATATAGTAGTTTATATTCTCAGGATCAATGTAGCCGCAGCGGCGCAATATCAAACGAAGCTCATGCTCAAACCTGGGGAGTTCTGGAATGTAGGGAGCCTGCTCATCATCTACCTCAAAGGTGCCTAAGGCAAGCTCAAGGCAGGGGTCGTCACCTATGATGTAGCCTTCCACAAGGCGTGGGACAAGCTCTGGAGTTACGTTGTGATAAGCAATGCACAATGATTCAGGTTTGGATATAATAACCAATGGCTCAGCATAGCACAGGCCTATGCAGCCAACCTTAATGACCGGCACTTCCATACCTTGTCGTGTCAATTCTCTGTTAAAGGCATCGATTATATCTAGGGCGCCAGCTGCTCTGCCACAGGTCGCAGCGCCAATGAGAACATAGGTATTATTTTGAAGAGCTTGCCATTCAGTTTTAGCACTACTCCTGATTTTTTCAAATTGATTTATATTCATTTTGACCTTGGATTTTCTTCGATAATGTCTACTGCCTCAGTCTCTCCTTGATCCTCCTGTTTGTAAGGTATCAAAATTTCCTCTACTTTAAAAGGTGTAATCTTAGGGTAAATTTGCTCTCCTATTACCACCACTGGAGCAAGCATACAACAACCGATACAGGCGACTCTTTCCAAACTGAAATTACCATCTTCGCCAGTTTCCCCCACTTTGATATCCAGCTCCCTTTCCAGGGCTTCTAAAATGAGCTTACCTCCGGATAGATGACAGGCTGTCCCCATGCAAACTTTAACATGGTGTTTGCCTAAAGGGACGAAACGAAACTGGTTATAGAAAGTAGCAACCCCCCACACCTCAACCGCCGGTATCTCCAAGAAGCTGGCGATTTCCTGCATTGCTTCTCTGGGGAGATATCCCAGTTCTGTTTGTACTTCCTGCAGTAAGGGGATTAATCTCCCTTTCCCCTTTTTATGCGAGTTTAAAACGTCAGCTATTCTCTGGCTAGTTTGTTCCTTTGCAATCATCCCTTAAGCTGCTTGGCAAATTCGGGAAGGAAGGCTCCTATTCCAGTCGTTTCCTTAGGTCCTACTATTATCTCCCACTCAAGGTTCAAAGCATCTTCAAGCTCACCTTTGATTCTAGCTACTTTCCCTGGAATAACCAACTTCTTGGATTTTACCTTATCCTCAATGCCACATTTCTTAATAAATGCTCCTACAGAATCGCCGCTGAATTTGCCTGCTGCCCAAGCGGTTAGGACGCCAAGCCCTTCCGATTCCTTGACACAGATATAGGCTGAAACTTTAGTGGCTTCAACAGCCGAGGAAACAAGGAAATAAGTCAGAGCCCAGTTTGAAGTAACGAGAACTGGAGAATTCTCGTCAGGCGTTCCCACTTCGTAGTATTTCTCCTCAACTGCCATGGGGAAGCGAGGATCGGTATAAATGTTGAGCCGCTGAACTAGGAGAGGAAGCAGAGAATATTGGTCAAAATCAGAGAGTACGATAATCCCGGCAAATTTGTTAATGAAAGTAGAGGCGATCAGGGCTTCCTTTAGCTTATCTTTAGCCATGAAGCAAGGGAAAGCGATGGTGGGATAGCCTAGAGGTCTAAAGCCCTGCTTTAAAGCTGCTTTCCTGATGAAGGTTTGATCCCTTATCGCATCAAGCAGGTTCTTGGAACCCGGGTCTATAACTATTTCCTCAATGCCAGCGTCTTTCAATTTAGTAGTTAAGTTAACTAGTTCCTCTACACTGTCTCCTTTGACTGCCACAGGAGTAGGTTTTTCCTTAATCTTTGGGATTGCCGTCTCTAAGTTTTCCTTCGTTATGGGGTAAAGCAGTGGATTCCTGTCAGTACATATATCCCTGGCGGCAAATAAGGTGTCCGTATCTTCTGATATCAAGATCATGCCCAAGTTAGAGGATTCATATACTTTTTTAACCAGTGCGGTGAATTTATCCTTGTCCCTAGATTCAAAATGGAGGGCTAGAAGATTTGCCTCTAAGTTAACACCAACCCAGGGGAATTGTAATTCTTTTACCTTTTTTATCTTTTCTTCAACTATGGCTTCGCTATCTTTGTCTGAAATGAGAATAGTAATACCCGGTGGATGTATAAACGTTTTCTCATGCCGATATATCACCTCTTCATTCCCAATTTGAACTGCATTTTCTCCTGAGCCTATGGTAACAAGCTTTATAGGTGGTGCTAGAAGGTCTAATAGTTTCTCTTTTACCTCATCAGAGAGATAAGGGCATTTATCCACAGTGGCCCCCCCCGATCCCAGTTTCATCGCGAAGGCAAAGCAAGTAGGAAAACCACATTCCTTACATGGCTTCTTTCCAGGGAGCATCTTTACGATCTCAGATCCTGATACTGGCATAATAAATCTCCTCTCCCTCGACAGATAACTGTGTGTAGAGGCGAGGGTCCCCTTTATTTTTTGTTTTTAGACCGCTTCGCTTTGCTTTCAATGACGTTATACTGGAAGCTCCACCTCACCTGCGAGCCAGGGGTGTCCCACCTTCTCCAGGTATTCGGTAAGTTCATCGACGTTTTTAACATCGTCTTCCGTAGGCATTTTGTCAAAAAGCCCTTTTTCTTCCAGGCTCTCTTTGAATCTTTCCTTTAATGCCTTAGGCATCCATACTATCCTGGCTAAGCCACCATCTGCCTGAATGAACTTGGGGGACCTTAGTTGCTCGAGGCCAGTTCCCAATCTGCCTTCTATCTGCTTCCCACCGGAGGTCTCGCCAGCCATATGGGCGAATGTTTCTCCAATTACAGACTCGCCTTTAAACTCTCTGTGCACGACTCCGAAAGCATCCACTTCAGGGATATAAAAGACGATGGCTTCAAAACATCCACAGGATGTATGTGGGTGCTCAAAAGCGCTGTAAAGGTAGACTCTATCATAGTTTCCTAAAGACTTTTCAGCTTCCACCGCATTTGCTCCTGAGTATTCACCTCTTATAGGATCTAAAAGCTCTCCTTTTGGTATGGCAAATATGGGGCCGTCGGGGTCGATCTTGGCAGCGGCTCTGCCATCAAACCAGTTTATGGCTCCACAATTAGCGATCCTATCTGGGCTTATGATGGATATGTGGGTAGGGGCGAAGCTCTGGCATAGAACGCAGCCGTAAAATGTGTCTACATCTTCATCACGTAGCGTCCTTGCCCTCTCATCTCTGGCGGTATAAACCTCCAAGGCATGGGGATAAAGCTCTTTTATCTTTTTTTCATCGGTGATGATAGTGACCTGGATGCTTTCGATGATTGACATCTCTGAGGTGTAAAGCAAGATATAGATTTCCCCCAATTCCCGTAAGGAAGTGAAACCTTTCTTCTGGCAGTCTTTGTTCATCCTCAACCAGGAATCCTGTCTCTGGTTCATGTGATACCAACCTTCAATCATGTTGGTGAACATATGAATCCTTCTCTCAATGATTGCTTCGGCATCCTTATCGAGTTCTCCTCCAGCGACGTCAATGAGGATAGCTATAGGGTAAGTGCCGGTCTTCTTGTCGCTATCATAAGGTTCCAAGTCGCTTATATCGGGACCGATAATTTCTACTTTTTCATTCTCAATTTCATCAGCACTCTTTACAGTTGCTAACTCAAATTTACACTCTGCCTTTGGTCCACCAAATTCGATATAGAGGTCTTCTTTTCTTATAACCTCACCTTCATATTGAGGTCCTATGTCTACATGAAATTCACCTTCCATTTTTCTTTATTCTCCTTTCTTTAAATTATCTATCAGGCTTTCTACGAATGAAAGCCATTTTTCATCCTTCTTGAAATTGTTAAGTGAATAATTAGCATGAGGAAAGTAATGTTTGCACAACGTCATGGTTTTTAGATGAGGGGCGAAGTGCTTGAGTGTAGAAAGACTTTGGTTTCCTAAGTCGCTTCTAATACCAAAGAATATAACCAAATCGTGGTTACCCTCTTTTCTAACCCCCTGCCAATCGGGGTCTTTTAGGGCGTTCGCTATTTCCACGGTATCGTAGACGCAATCCGGCTTGACTCCTAGCTCTACTATCTTCCCCTTGGTTTGTGCCGTGGCGCATATGGGGATATTGGTAGGCTTGGCGATGTCCAATGCATATTCTAGAAGAAGCTTGCCATCGGGCGTGGATGCCTGTAAGAGAGGGCCAACCACGAGAAGCGGCCTTTTTGCCTTTCGAATTAAGTTGGCATACTCTACGGCGTCTTCAATCAACTTGGCAGACTTTATTCCAGTCAGGACATTTACTCTATGGCGTGGTATTACTGCAGTCATTTTATCCTCCTTATTAGCCCTTTCATTTTAATGTATCACTGCATCTACAGGAACTTTAGTGGGATAAGTACCAATGAGAGTAGGAAGTCCTATAGGCTCCCTGGGCTGCCAGCCGATTTCCTGTAGATATGCCCGTACTTCCTTCTTATAAACTAAAGGAATGTCAGGGTCTCTTCGGACAAAGAGGTGAATATCTTCAGGAAGGCCGGCTCCGATATACTTCTTGTACAGGGAAATATAGTGGTTAAGTTTTATCGCCCTTCCCTGAGGAGTATCGTTTCTTCTAATGCATAGCTTGGCCATCATCGGCATTGCTTTCTCTTTTGTCTCACATACGTACGCCAGATGCTCGGGAGCAGGCTCTACGGTATCCACTATCTCCTTCTTCCTGGCATCCATAGCCCTCCAGTCATCCTCTTCTTTTCTGGAGAGGAATAGTCTTCTGTATTTGGACGAATGTGGGCCTAAAACCACAGGGACACCCAGCCTGTTAAACCCTGTGCCGATGGAAGCTGCCTTCTGGGACATTGCTCCCCAGGCTACACCACAGGCGCCTACCCGGTTAAGGACATAATCAGCCATGACCTCGTAGTTCCCTCTCAAGGGAAGGGCAGCAAAGATATTGGCTATCTTTATTGCTGCTCCGGAGATGTGACTATTCGACACGCAGGAGCCGATATTCACTACACCACCAGCGTCAAAATCAGGTGGATACTTCTCGTAAACTGTCAAACCATCCTTATCTTTGACCATCCCGGCGACCATGGCAGCGCAGCCTGTTAAAACCACGATGTACTTTCTCTTGGCGAATTCATCCACCATATCGGCGATATCATTTATATCAGGATAATTGGAGCAGCCCACCAAGGCAATAACTCCAGGGATTGTGCCCAGAGTTAAAGGGGCACCGACATTCCTTATCTCGGTATCCATAACGGGACCGCGTCCAGCCCGGCACTTCCAGGTCTCCATGCTTGCCGCTGTCTGCATTATCTTGAAGATAGGAACCTTGTTGGGGCATTCCTGCTCACATTTGCCGCAGCCAATACATTGCAGGAATTGCTGCCTTATCAGGTCGAAATTGCCCTCTTTGGCTAACTTTGTTATTCCTCCACCGATATTGAAAAGATTAGGGCATACCTGTTCACACATACCGCAGTTGGTACACTTCTTAGCTAATTCTATAGCTTCTTCCTCTGTTACCCATTCTTTCTTTCTA
>JAXHSX010000050.1:0-8069 GCA_034190625.1 Chloroflexota bacterium | reverse complement strand
GAATGTGCCGGTGAATTCTTCTAGCAAGACTTTTTATGATACTTGAGTTCAAGGGAAAAACTCCTGAATTCATGGTAAAATCTGCGGCTAACTACCAGCTAAAGCAAATAGCTGAACACCAAATATTTTGTTCTCTATACGGATTCTGATACCTATCATTATAGCATTTGACTCGACTCTAGATGCTAGTTATACTTCTGCGTATTCCTCATAAAGCTGTGCAATCAAAGCTACTAAGGAGACAGTCATGTTTACAGATGAAACCATGAGACAGGCACATGAAGGCAGGAAGGAATGGGAGAGAGAAGTAGAGAAGGCTATCAAACAGAAATCTGAAAGGAAGCGTAGGTTCTCCACTATTTCCGATCTGGAAATAAAGAAAATTTACACTCCAGAAGACGTTAAAGACTCAGATTTTGAACGTGATATTGGCTATCCCGGTTTTTTCCCATTCACTCGAGGATGCCAACCCAGTATGTACCGGGGTAAGGAATGGACTTTCCGCATGTTTTCCGGAATGGGCAGCGCTGAGGACACTAATAAGAGGTGGCACTTGTTACTTAAAGAGGGCGAAACGGGGCTTAGCACCGCCTTCGATTTCCCCACTCTGATGGGATACGATTCTGATTCCCCCCGAGCTATGGGTGAGATTGGAAAGTGTGGAGTGGCGATAGATACACTACAAGATCTTGAGATTTTGACTGACAGAATTCCTCTTGAAGCTGTCACTACCTCCATGACGATTAACCCTCCAGCCTCTATACTTTGGGCAATGTATTTAGCTGTGGCGGAGAAACGGGGAATAAGCTGGGACAAAATTGGGGGAACTATTCAAAACGATATGTTAAAGGAGTTTACTGCCCAGAAGACACTGATGTTACCACCTGAGCCTTCGATTAAAATAATAAGTGATACTGTTGAATTTGGTACCAAATATGTTCCCAGATGGAATACTATAAGTATCAGTGGATACCATATTCGGGAAGCAGGTTCTACTGCTGTCCAGGAATTAGCTTTTACCCTGGCTGATGGCATAGCTTATGTACAGGATGTTATTGAAAGAAAGAAAATGGATGTTGATTCCTTCGCACCTCGTCTTTCCTTCTTCTTTAACTCACATTTGGATTTCTTTGAGGAAGTTGCCAAGTTCAGGGCAGCACGAAGAATGTGGGCTAGAATCATGAGAGATAGATTTAAGGCCAAAGAGCCTCGTTCTTGGTGGATGAGATTTCATACTCAAACTGCTGGCTGTTCGCTCACGGCCCGCCAGCCTTTCAATAATGTAATTAGAACTACCACTGAGGCATTGGCAGCAGTCTTAGGAGGAACACAATCTCTGCACACCAATTCTCTAGATGAAGTATTAGGTCTGCCCACCGAATTTGCCGCCACTATCGCACTACGCACACAGCAGGTTCTTGCCGAGGAAACGGGAGTGGCTAACACTATTGATCCCCTCGCTGGCTCCTATTTCGTTGAGTCTTTAACTAATCAGATGGAAGAAGAAGCCTGGAATTATATCCAGAAGATAGATGATATGGGGGGTATGCTTGCTGCTATCGAGCAGGGCTTTCCCCAAAAAGAGATCGCTAACGCTGCCTATCATTACCAGAAACAGATAGACGAAAATGAAAAAGTAGTCGTTGGCGTGAATAAGTATGTGGTTGAAGGAGAGAACCCTCCCCAGATATTGAAGATAGATGAGGAGGTAGAACAGAGACAATTCACCAGGTTGGAAGAGATAAAGAGAATGAGAGATAATCATAAAGTGGTCCAGACTTTAAATGATCTTCGCTCTGCCTCTAAGACCGACGAGAATTTGATGCCTTATGTGATAGAGGCAGTAAAAGAATATGCCACTGAGCAGGAAATTTGTGATATATGGAGAGAAGTCTTTGGAGATTATCAAGACCCTGGATTCTATTAGGGAGAAGAATATGTCAGAAAGAAAGCTGAGGATTTTAATTGCCAAGCCCGGGCTTGACGGACACGATCGAGGGGCGAAGATTATAGCTCGAGCTTATCGGGATGCTGGATTTGAAGTGATATATACTGGAGTACATCAAACTCCAGAGCAAATCGTTAGCGCTGCCCTACAGGAAGACGTTGATTTAATTGGGCTAAGTTGCCTCTCTGGAGCTCATATGACCTTATTTAAACGAGTGCTTGATTTGCTAAACGAGCCCAAAGCGGATATCCCTATTATCGTGGGTGGCATCATCCCCGAAGATGATATTCCCAAACTTATAGAGATGGGAATCAGTGAAGTGTTCTTGCCCGGTACGCCTCTTGATAGAATAAGGGATTGGACAAAAACAAACGTGAAGCCTCGTTATTAAGTTGCAAAATAAAGAGATGCTTGACATGGCTTAATTACTAATAGTACAATTGCATCGGTTTAATATATGGCTAGTGTAAGACTTGGTTCCGGAGAGAGTTTTGAAAGCTTGCTGCGTAGATTTGGCAAACAAGTACAGCAAGACCGTATTTTAGCTGAGGTGCGCCGACGTAAATTCTATGAAAAACCTAGTGAAGAGAGAAAGAGAAAAGAGGCGGTGAAAAGGCGCAAGAGCCATAGATAACCTGATGGCGCTAAAAGATAAAATACAGGAAAGTTGTTGGACAGCAACCCGTCGCCAGGAAAAAATCAAAGTTGAAATACTGCGTTTGCTACTATCCGATATAAAGAACATTGAGATTGCTGAACAGAAGCCTGCTGACGATAAAAAAGTAGTCGAGGCTATTAATAGGCAAGTAAGGCGTCATCGAGAAAGCATTGAGGCATTTAAGCAGGGGAACCGTAGTGACCTCGTAGCTAAGGAAGAGGCAGAGCTAATAATTCTTATGGAATTTCTGCCAAAGCAGATGAGCCATGAAGACATTGTAGCTGCGGCAAATCAGGCAATTGAGCTGGTTGAAGCTAAAGGTCCAAGTGACTATAGCAAAGTTATGTCCCAGCTTATGCCTCAGCTTAAAGGGAAGGCTGACGGGAAGACAGTCAGAGACATAGTTTCCCAATTGCTGGCCAATATTTAAACCTTCCAGTTGTGGTTAGCAGTTTTTTCTAAAATTCTAAATCACTTTATGGGCTACCCATTTAAAATATTCTTTCTCGGGCTCCTTGCATTGTCAGGAACAGTTTTTGTTTATTCTTGCTCAAACTTTTCGCAATCCCCAACTGTGGATGTTATCCCAGTTTATACATACAAGGTTATCAATGCTTATCCCCATGACCGAAATGCTTTCACACAAGGATTGGTTTTCGAAAATGGTTTTTTGTATGAGGGAACAGGACTTCATGGACGCTCCACATTACGCAGAGTGGAATTGGAAACAGGAGATATCTTACAAATTCGTAATCTACCAGCTCGATTTTTTGGTGAGGGCGTGACTACTTATGGTAACAAGATCGTCCAATTGACTTGGCGATCTAATGTCGGGTTTGTCTACGATAAAGACAGTTTTGAGCTACTACGAGAGTTCAATTATCAAACTGAGGGTTGGGGTATCACGCATGATGGAAAGCGCTTAATCATGAGCGATGGTACATCAACGTTGCATTTCCTGGAGCCTGAAACCTTTGAAGAGATCAGCCAAATTGAAGTATATGACAATGATGGGCCAGTGACCAGACTTAATGAGTTGGAATACATTCAAGGGGAAATCTATGCTAATGTCTGGCAAACAGACAACATCGCAAAGATTAAACCTCAGACAGGTCAAGTAATTGGATGGGTAGAATTGGAAGGGCTTTTAAGTCTGGAAGACCGTAGTGAGCCGGTTGGTGTTCTCAACGGCATTGCATATGATGCAAAGAGGGACCGGTTGTTTGTGACCGGAAAGTTGTGGCCTAAACTCTTTGAGATTGAATTGATTTCTCCAGAGTAGTTGTAGTACTCCCTACGATCACGACTTCAGATACGCTCAGAATGTGCCCACATCATTTCTGGGGGGCTCTCATTTAATCATCTCCGACCAGTATTTGTGGGCTGTCTTCGTTAGATATCCCTGATTATTTGTCGTACCATCCGTTTTATATTCTTTATGCTTGAAAAGGCTGACTTCGCTTAATGCTATGCAAATTATTTGAGGGTAACAGGCATCGTTTAAAATAGTACTGTCACGCCCAGGATTTTTCTACGACTGTCTGTTAGAATTCACTAACTCCGAATTAACCAATAAGGAAGTCGCTATGATTGTAGTTACAGGAGCAACTGGACACCTTGGGAATGTCCTTGTCCGGGAGTTGCTAGCACGTTCTAAAGAGGTACGGCTAGTCATACCTCCATTTGAAAATACTACATCTATTGAGGGATTGGAGGTAGAAAGGGTTGAAGGAGATGTGCGAAATGTCGACTCACTAATTCAGGCATTCAAAGGAGCTGATGTAATCTATCACTTAGCAGGAATAGTATCGATATCACCGGGAAAGTCTAAATTGTTGTATCAGGTCAACGTAATGGGGACACATAATGTAGTAGAGGCGTGTCTGAAATCCGGAGTACAACGGTTAGTTTATACCAGTTCTATCCATGCAATAGCGGAGCCGTCTGAAGGCGTAGTTATTGACGAGACATTCCCTTTCGACCCCGATAGGGCAGGAGGGGAATATGGTAAATCCAAAGCCCAAGCTACTCTGGAAGTATTAGAGGGAGTGAGGCAAGGCCTCGATGCAGTCATTGTCTGTCCCACAGGCGTAATAGGACCTTACGATTTCAAACCATCCGAGATGGGGCAGTTGTTTATAGATTTCGCCAGAGGTCGTCTCAAGGCTTATATAAGCGGAGCCTACGACTTTGTTGATGTCCGAGATGTTGCGGCAGGTCACATTCTTGCTCGCGAAAAGGGACGCACAGGAGAAAGTTATATCCTATCGGGCGAACAAATCACCATGGATGATATAATGTCCATACTGCAAAAGGTGACTGGGGTAAGTATACCTCGATCCAAAATACCCATATGGCTAGCCCAGGTAGCAGCTATATTTACTCCTTTGTATTATAGACTTACAAACAAAGCACCACGTTTTACCCGGTATTCTATCAGTACAATCGTCGGTAATTCCTTAATAAGCCGGGAGAAAGCTCAGAGTGAATTGGGTTACTCCCCCCACAGCATAAGAGAATCTATTGCGGACAGCATCGAGTGGTTCAAAGATACCGGCAGACTATAATATATTATTGGCCTAAATGCCACTCTTAAGATTAAGGAGGGTAAAGGACATGAAGAACATAAAATCGGTTTCGGGTAACATCGTTGATGTTTTAAACTCCCAGATATATCCTGGAACGCTGAAGCTTCATGACGGTAGAATAGCTGACATCATACGGGAAGACAGTGAATATGAAACTTACGTTATACCTGGATTTGTTGATTCGCACATCCATATTGAGAGCTCGATGCTGGTTCCCTCAGAGTTCGCCAGGATAGCAGTCACTCATGGAACTGTAGCCACTGTTTCCGATCCCCATGAGATAGGCAACGTTTTGGGGATAGACGGAGTGATATATATGATGGAAAATGCTGAAACAGTGCCCGTGAAGTTTTATTTCGGTGCTCCATCATGTGTACCAGCAACTGTTTTCGAGACCAGCGGGGCGACCATAGGCCCTGAGCAGATAAAACGGCTCTTAACATCAGGAAAAATCAAATACTTGAGTGAAGTTATGAACTTTCCCGGAGTATTGAGCAATGACCCGATTGTTATTGAAAAGATCAACATAGCTAAGAAATATTCAAAGCTAATAGACGGCCATGCCCCGGGGTTAAGGGGTAAGGACCTGGAAAAGTACGTGAATGCAGGGATATCCACGGACCATGAGTGTTTCACCAAAGACGAAGCATTGGAAAAAATCAGCCTGGGTATGAAAGTCCAAATAAGAGAAGGCTCAGCCGCCAGGAACTTTGAGGAATTGATCCCCATTGTAGAACAGCACTATGAAATGTGCATGTTCTGCAGCGATGATAAACATCCCAACGATCTGGTGCAAGGACATATTAATACACTGGTAAAGAGAGCACTGGGTTACGATATAGATATAATGAAGGTTCTGAGAGTTGCGTGCGTGAATCCTGCTCTGCACTACGGACTGGATGTCGGGCTGCTACGTAAGGGAGATTATGCTGATTTTCTTGTGATAGATAATCTCGATGATTTCAGCATATTAAAAACCTGCATCAATGGAGAGATCGTGGCAGAAGAAGGTAAATCACTGATAACACGAAAAACATTAAAAATAGTAAATAATTTCAAAGTCAGGAAGAAAGAAGTCGCAGATTTCGCTCTTGCGTATAAAAAAGGCAATTTAAATGTGATTGAAGCTATAGATGGTCAATTAATCACAAATAAACTAATCGCAACTCCCAAAATAGTGGATGGATATGTTGTATCTGATGTAGAAAGAGATATTTTGAAAATGGTGGTTGTAAATCGCTACCAGGAAACAGAAGTGGCAATAGGTTTTATTAAAAACTTTGGTCTGAGAAAGGGAGCCATCGCTTCCAGTGTGGCTCATGACTCACATAATATTGTAGCTGTTGGAGTTACTGATGAAGATATATGCCGGGCCGTTAATTTGATTATCGAAAGGAAAGGGGGCATAAGTGCAGCATCCAAAGAGAGAGAAATAGTTTTGCCTCTACCCATAGCCGGAATCATGAGCAATGAGGATTACTCCTATGTGACAGAGAAATACACCGCTGTCGATACCATGGCTAAATCTTTAGGCTCGATGTTGTACGCGCCTTTTATGACTTTGTCATTTATGGCTTTGCTCGTTATCCCAAAAATAAAGCTTAGCGATAAAGGATTGTTCGATGGAGAAAAGTTCGAATTTATTAATGTTTTTCCAGAGGTATAAAGCCGGTGAATTCAATAAACAAAGTAGGCCATTTTTGGTATACTTTTCGTTGAGCATTATACAAGCGAAACTCAGTTTGGAGCCACCAATTACTTGAGAAATCTGACTCTAAGGTGAATGATTGCTGGAGAACTAAGTGTTTACTAAAATGTAATAAGGAATAATGGCGGTTAAAAATACCGCCATTGCTTTTGCACATATTATGAAATTCGGAATCGTCGTTTTTCCCGGCACCTGGAGCGATCATGACTGCTATTATGCCACCCACGATATCCTAGGACAGGAAGCCGATTTTATCTGGCATAAGGAAACGAATCTATCTGGTTATGATTGTGTTATTCTCCCTGGAGGTTTTTCCTATGGTGATTACCTTCGGGTAGGAGCTATAGCTCGTTTTTGTCCGGTTATGACGTCCGTGGAGCGATTCGCTAAAGACGGTGGCTTAGTTATCGGCATCTGTAATGGATTTCAAATTCTATGTGAAGCTGGACTTCTGTCTGGAGTGCTGTTGCCCAGCAGTCATCTCCAATATCGTTGCCAGTGGGTCAACCTAAGGGTGGAGAATAGCGATTCACCTTTCAGTGCCAGGTGCGATAGGGGGCAAGTATTGAAGATTCCCATTTCTCACTACGAGGGCAATTATTATGTTGACGAAGCCATCTTGCAGGAAATGGAAGCCAATGGTCAGATTGTTTTTCGCTATTCTAATCCTTCCGGCAAGATAACTAATGAAGCTAATCCTAACGGCTCTTTGCATAACATTGCAGGGATACTCAACAAAAAAGGCAATGTATTAGGTATGATGCCTCATCCGGAGCGAGCCTGTGAGCTCCTCCTGGGCAGCATAGATGGCAATATAATCTGGGAGTCAATTATTGAACATTACCAAAGAAGCTCTAGATAAAGTCGCTTTAAGCGAAGAGGAATACAAGCTCATTATCCAGCGTCTGGGTAGAGAACCCACCGAGGTGGAGCTAGGGATACTAGGTTCTTTATGGAGTGAACATTGCGGCTATAAACATTCCAAGGCTTTGCTTAAGCTCTTACCCTCCAAGGGCAAGTATGTGATGTCCAAAATGGGAGAGGAAAATGCTGGAGCATTGAGTATTGGCGATGGATGGGTAGTAGTAATGAAGATGGAATCCCACAATCATCCTTCCGCAGTTGAGCCCTATCAGGGAGCGGCTACCGGAATAGGCGGTATCGTAC
>JAXHSX010000005.1:0-3835 GCA_034190625.1 Chloroflexota bacterium | reverse complement strand
TAGCTCCACAATTGCCTCTGGGCTCGGCTCCACATTCATCTCAAAATGGGTAGAAAGGATTCTAGCTATTTCATGCCTGGTGAGATGACTCGCCGGTCCTGTAGGATGCGAGGGAATGTCACCACAAAGCTGAATTATTCTGTCGCCAATGTCGGTTTCTATCACATCTATGCCAACTGCCTCCAGGGCTTCAGTAAGCCCAACCTCCTTGGTTAAGTTTGATTTCGATTTAACTACCAACCCATCGCTGGCTATCGCATTGATAACCAGTGACACTGCCTCCTCCTTGCTATTCGCCCTGAGCACACTTATCCCATTCTGGCTCAAATTGTCTACCGCCGCATTCAAAAGAGTTTCATTTCCAATAGAGTTCTCACGTGTCTCCCGCAGTCTTCGCTTTCGATATTCAAGGTCTGATATTCTACTCAAATTCGCCTTCTGCCTTTTCTTGACTACGGTGAAGGCCTTCCTCATAGCATGTATATGCTGTGCCCTTTCTAGCTTGCTTGACAAACCCTGTTCAAAATGATGCAGAGCATAACTTTCTTCACTCATAATCCACCTTTTGGTGAAGCTATAGTGCCAACATGAATGCCGTTTGATTATATCAGTTAGGTCACAAAAGCTAAATAAGGCATGTTTGCCTGAATAAGGAATCCGTGCTATGATTATGTCCGTCGTCGATTCACAACAGGAACAACACAACCACTAGACACATTCAAACAGTTAAGTGAAAATAAAAATAGACTTACACACCCATTGTTTTGAAGCAATCGGTATCTTCTCCCCGGAATCAGTCACCCCACTCACGGTAGAGAAAATCATAGACTCGGTAAAAAGAAAAGGGCTTGATGGAATAGCTATAACCGAGCACTACGAGAGCTACTTTGGATTCGTAGCGCAAAAGATTGTAGCTGAATACTTCGACAATCAAGTGTTGATAATCCCAGGGCATGAGATTTATTATCGGCGACGCCACACAGTGGAACTGTTCTTACCGGGCAATACAGTTTTTCGCTTCTTACCCCACCCTATGGATGACCAAATCGAGAACGACTTCGATTTTGGCAAACTCCATGGCATCGAAATTAATAACTCCCAGTATAACCAGAGCATGGATAAGCCGCGGATAAGAGCACTAGCTGAGAAACATAATCTTATTTTGTTGTCTAACAGCGATGCCCACAACCTCAACGATGTTGGGTACTACTATAACGAGATTGACCTGGATGACTTGATAAACCGAGTTCGACACCACACCGAGAGTAAGGTCAATGACTGCTAATTTTTACCTGTAACGAGAACCGATGTAGCACCCTCTTTCGAGATTCAAGGCATACTATTCTACTCATACTTGCCTGTTATCTTTTCTTCTCCTCAGTGAAGGCCTTTCCTTCATCATAGCTTCTGCACACCATATTTATTGTAAGCGATTGATGGATTTCGCTCAGATGTCTGGTTCATATCTAGTCGCCGACACGAACCCTGCCCCAAATGGCAACTGCCCGCGCCAGGGAATCAACGCTTTCCGATTCACTTTCTACCCCCCTAAGAAAGCAAAATCTCATGTAATTATTCAGCATCAGTGCCCCTGCGCTTTCAATGGCAGACCGAACAGCAGCTAATTGTGTTATGACGCTCTCGCAGTCGCGTCCATTCTCTATCATTTTCTGAATACCTCTAACCTGGCCTTCTATCCTTTTAAGGCGCTTCAACAGCACTTCCTGTGATATTGTTTCTTCAGTCATCATGCCCTCCTTAATTAAAACCAGTTCCCCATATAAAAAAGTTCATTTCACTTTTGCTTATTCATAATCTCTTTAAGCAAATTGATTTCTTGTTGCAATTTCCGCTGCTTTCGATAAAGATAAAACACATACCCAAAGACAACTGCCCAGATAATAGTATACGCCGCAAATAGAAAACACATATTTTCCATAAATTATCATCCCCTCCTTATTCTTGGCTAAATATCTTTCAAGCTCTCGACTTCAGCCTCCAAGTTTTTCATGGAAGCACTCTGGATGACTATGATTATGTACAGCACAGTGAAGGCGGCAATGCACATGAGTGTAGTCAAGAGCATTGATGAAGTAATTCCACCTTCAAAGATTAACGCTGGTGGATGCTGTGTTCGCCATAGGTTGACAGCCAACACAACGATAGGGACATCGATAAACCCCACAATCCCTAAAACAGCAGCAAATCTAGCACCTTGAGTTTGCTCAGCAGCATAGTTACGTACCAGGAGATAAGCGAGATAAGTCAGCCACAGAACCAGGGTTGCGGTCAGACGGGCATCCCAGGTCCACCACACTCCCCAGATAGACCTGGCCCATACAGTCCCAGTAATTAACACTAGGGTAATAAACACAACTCCAACCTCTGCCGAAGCATGGGCAAGGATATCCCACTTCATAGCCCTCTTCCATAAGTAGAGGATACTGAATATAAATACAAATACAAATGCCAACATGCCAACCCAGGCTAATGGCACATGGAAATAAAATATTCGCTGCACCACACCCATCTCTCTCTCGGTAGGTACATATATAAATATTAGGTAAAGAGCGGCTATCATCAAAACTAAGCCCAGTCCAAGCAGGACATTGTCTCTCAGAACATCTTTACCTTTCATCGATACATCTCCTCTCCATCCAGAAACACCTGACTATTCCTCAATAACGAACTCGAAAACCAGTGCTGAAACCACCAGATAGATGATATCAAAGGCTATCATTATTTGGAACCATATAGCCATGTCTCCCAATGGTCTGCCCTCAAGCACTAATGCAGTAGCCTTAACTCCAGCGATAATCACAGGTACAACTACCGGCAAGAAAACCATGGGGAGCAAAATATCCCTTGCCCTAGTATTCATGGCCAATGCTGAAAATAGTGTTCCCACTGCAGCAAAGCCCACTGTCGCTACCACAATAATGAGAGCCAACATAGGGATAAAGAGAGGTAAGTTAAAGAGAATAAGGAATATCGGCGTGATAATAACCTCAATAATTAATATAAATGTGAAAATGCTAGCTAGCTTTCCCCAATAGATAACTACGCGATCCACAGGACAGAGCATCAATCCCCCAAAACACGAATTTTCCTTCTCGGTCGCGAAAATGCGATTCAAGCCAAGCACTCCAGCAAAGGTAAAGCCTACCCACAAAATGCCTGGAGCTACCATACTTATCGTACTCGCTTCAGGATCAAAGGCGAAATTAAAGATGACCAGTACCAGCAAGGCAAATACAAGTATAGAAGTGGCAACCTCCTTAGTTCTAAGTTCCAAGAGAATGTCCTTCCGGAATATGGCAAAGACCTTGGGAAATAATCCTTTCACTTGCTCATCCCCGTATAGTGGTCGTAGATTTTTCGGAAATTCTCGATTTCTATTTCATGTTTAAATGCCTCGTACACAAGTTCGCCCTTGTTAAGAATCACTACCTTATTACCCAGATCAAGACCCTGCTCTAAATTATGAGTGGTCATCACAACCGTGCGGCCTGGATGAGCAATGGTATCAAGCATATTCCTCATCATGATAATGCCATGCGGGTCCAACCCAACCTCAGGTTCATCGAGGAGCATTATGGAAGGATTCTGAATGACAGCACGGGCGATGGAAGCCCGCTGTTGCAAACCACGAGATAGCGTACCCAGCTGATCATAAAGGCGAGATTCAAGCTGTATCTGGGATACCACTTCACTTATTCGATAATCCAAATCCGGGACATCGTACATCCTCCCATAGAACTTGAGATTCTCATAAAGAGTAAGATTATCATAAAGAAAAGTTTCATGACTAACCACACTAACCTTCCGCCTGACT
>JAXHSX010000049.1:0-12317 GCA_034190625.1 Chloroflexota bacterium | reverse complement strand
CACAACTTTGCTTTGAAACCTCGCTCGCCTATGAAACAAGCTACCAAGGGCTTCTGGCGTCGCTGGAAAAAGTGGGCTGCCCGACTTATGGTCTGTGCCATTACATCCGTGTTAACGACAACAGTGGGAATGAATATGGCGATAGCAGCGTCGTTACCACTGTCATTGGCCAGAACATTGAGCACGCCTTCAAACTCCTCCACCGTTGCCCCAGCAGTCAAGTCAAGAGGATTATTTAGACCAATCTCTCGCTTAATGACACGCCTCAATTTGTCTAGAGTTTCTTTTGAAAACCCTGACAGCACCAACCCATGCTGCTCACAGGCGTCGGCAGCAAGGATGCCTGGACCTCCTCCATTAGTAACAATGACTACCCTTTTACCTTTAGGCACCGGCTGGTTAGAAAGCAAGGCAGCCACATCGAAAAGTTCTTCCAGCGTGTCCACCCTGATGATGCCAGCCTGCCGGAAAAGAGCTTCTGAAGCTATCTCTGGTGTCGCCAGTGCTCCAGTATGGGATGAGGCAGCTCGTGAACCAGCCGGAGTTCTGCCACCTTTCATTGCCACTATCGGCTTAACGAATGACACTCTTCGGGCAATGCGGCTAAACTTACGCGGATTACCGAACGATTCCAGATATAGCAGGATAAACCTGGTCGCCGGGTCTTCCTCCCAGTACTGAAGGAAGTCATTGGACGAGATATCGGCACGGTTGCCTACGCTAATAAAGCTGGACACACCGATATTCAACTTGCTGGCATAGTCGAGTATAGATAGCCCAAGTGCACCACTTTGAGACAGAAAGGCGACGTTGCCCCGCGGTGGATAGACCGGTGAGAAAGTAGCATTCAGCCTCGCGGTTGGGGCAGTGTTGATGACCCCCATGCAATTCGGCCCAAGCAGTCTCATGCCGTAGCCCAGAGTAATCTCGCGCAGTTCCCTTTCTAGCGCCGCTCCCTCTGGCCCTCTCTCGCCGAACCCATCAGAGATAACAATTATGGCGCGCACCCCTTTCCGTCCACACTCGTCAGCTACTCTGGCGACAAATGAAGCTGGCACGGCAATAACTGCCAGCTCGACGTTGTCCGGAATGTCCAGTATAGTGGGATAAGCCTTTACTGAAATCACGGCTTCGGCATTGGGGTTTACAGGATAAACTATGCCGCTGAATCCCCCGTCCAGTAGGCACTTTAAGAGGAGGTTACCTATGGTGCCCGGCTGTCTTGAAGCTCCTATTACTGCCACCGAGCGTGGAAATAAAATGGAACGGAGTGATGCTATGGTAGAAGCACGCTCCCTTTCCTCCTCTTTCCTGACCACACGAGTAGTCGGGGCAATAGGGAATGTGACATGGTACACGCCCGCTTCAAGTTCGCTGGCAACATGGAAACCGTAGTCCTTTAATACGAGCATCATTTCATCGTTCTCAGCCAACACATCGGCCTCAAAAGCTGTAATACCATTATCACGAGCAACTTTAGACAAATATTCTACAAGCCTGGTGCCTATGCCCTTTCCCTGATAGTCGTCAGCGACAACGAAGGCTACCTCTGCGTTGTGTTTTCTGGGCAGCCGGTAATAGCGCCCTATCGCTACTATTTCCCAGCCGCGCTCCCCGAATGCTTCGGTCACCAGAGCAAAAGTGTCCCTGTAGTCCACCGTGCAAAAGCGCATCGCGTCATTTATGCCCATCTCTTTAGGCACGTGATGAAAACGCAGGTATTTGGTATGAACACTGAGTCTGGAAACGAAGGCCACCCATGCCTCAGCGTCCTCCTTACGGACTGGCCTTAACCTGAGCCTTGAACCATCCTTAAGGATGACCTCAGTCTCATATTGGGAAGGGTATGCTATCCTCTCACTGCCCATTTGCGTGACTTCCTCTCCACAAATGTGGTTATGCTTGATTCAATTATATAACGTTTTCTCGGTAGCTCAATAGTGCTATTGTGCACATTGCGTCGGTAATGTCAACTATTTTATGTAAATTTGATAAAGGGCTGCTTCTCCTTCCATGATTCATTAAGGTGATTAACTACTCCATAAATAATTCGATCAACGCCCCATGAGTTGGTAAAGCAGCTCATGGGGCGTATACCTCCTTTCTGCAGTATTTTTTATCCTAGAAAAAGAATACGCCCTTTATCTTTTAATTAGAATTTACACAAGCTATATTACGCTGCCGCGATCACAAAGTGTTGAAATACCCCTTCTTCGTATGTTACCATCTTTCATTCAGAGACAGGTTATTGAATCCGTTTACTGCGAGCTTAATACATTTAGTCCTGGTTCATTCTAGCCAAGGTAATCGTGTCGAGAATACCATAAGCTATGGTTATTGCATCTTTTCAATTGATGAGCAATCTGCCCTACTATTCAAATGAAGTGCGAAGGAGAGTCCTCCAATAATGACGGAACCAGACAAACATTGCGAAGGTAATTTCGAAGGAATCTCATCTGACAATAATTCAGAAGCTCTTGGCGGCATAAAGGTACTAGAATTGGCTCAGCTAGTAGCAGGACCCTATTGTGCCAAATTACTGGCTGACTTTGGAGCTGAGGTAGTAAAGGTAGAAAAGCCAGGACTTGGAGATGAGGCAAGACACAGGGGGCCTTTTGTTCATGATACTCCGCATCCCGAACAGAGTCTTCTCTTCCTTTACCTGAACACAAATAAACTGGGAGTCACTCTGGATATCGAAAGTCCTGTGGGGCGAGAGAAATTTATAGAATTAGTCAAATGGGCTGATATCCTCGTCGAAGATAATTCTCCACGGGTACTAGAAGGATTAGGATTAACCTACCAGAACTTGAGGAAGATTAATCCAAGGCTAATCATGACTTCTATCACCCCTTTTGGGCAAACAGGACCCTATCACAACTATAAAGCTTACCCAATCAACACTCATCACAGCGGAGGATTGGGCTACCTCAGTCCTAGATCAATCGAAAGTTCGGCTGAATCACCGCTTCTTAAACCTGGTGGATATTTTAGCGAATGTGCCTGCGGACTAGTAAGTGCTGTGGGAACCCTTGCTGCGCTGTATAATCAGCGCTTGACAGGATTAGGTCAGCAAGTCGATATCTCAAAGCAAGAAGCTATCTTGAGCTTGGCCAGGGTGCAGATAGCTCGTTATCCTAATGAGGACTTCATACATAATAGAACCAATAGTTGGATTCGTATTCCGGGGATATTGCAGTGCGCTGATGGATATGTTGTAGTGGTCACTAATCGGGCATGGGAATGGAAATCTCTTTTTGATTGGATGGCGAGTTCAGGTTATGAGAGCAGCAAGCGATTTCTGGATGAAGGCTTTCGCGATCAACACTGGAAAGAAATGATGCAAGAAATTTCCGAATGGATGTTGAAATACACAAAAGAGGATGCTTGTCGACAAGGACAAGAAACAGGTTGCCCTATTGCTATAGTCATGACAGCTGAGGACATAGTAAAATCAGACCAATCCACTGCCAGACAGTTTTTTATCGAAGCTACTCATTCCACACTTGGTAATCTAAAATATCCTGCTGCACCTTACCATTTTTCTGTCACACCACCTGCAATAAAGCGGCCGGCACCATTGCTTGGACAGCATACTCAAGAGGTACTCTCCAAGCCACTGAATTCAGACGGGAACAATCTGGGAACTGCCAAACCAACCGCAAAATCGGCAACAACAAGCAGTAAAGGGCGAGGTCCACTTCAGGGTGTAAGAATAACGGATTTCTCTTGGGCATGGGCAGGAGCTTATTCCACAGAGCTTCTGGCATTTTTGGGGGCAGAAGTTATTAAGATCGAAGGCATGGGCCGCTTAGACCTTACGAGAATAACATCGTTTACTACCGGCCAAAAGTTTAAGAGTATGAATGAATCACATGTTTTCAACGATATAAATCTTGGCAAGCTGGGCATCAGGCTCAATCTGAGTAGGCCAAAAGCAATTGAGTTAGCCAAGAAATTAGTTAGCAAAAGCGACATAGTAGTGCAGAACATGCGCCCTGGGGTTATGGATAGGCTGGGGCTGGGTTATGAATCATTAGCGAAAGTAAAGCCGGATATCATTTATCTGTCATCTTCATCCCGTGGTACCAGTGGACCTGAGCGAGAATACTCCGGTTATGCACCAAGTTTTGCAGCCTGGGGTGGGATATTATCTATTACTGGTGCTCCAAATAGCAAGCCGGCTTACATGGCTGGTGAAATAGACCTCATCAGCGCAGTTACATCAACCTACGCTATGCTTGCAGCTCTTAACTATCGCCTTGAAACAGGTAGAGGGCAACATATAGACGTTTCCTCATCTGAATCGATAAGTGTGCTCATCGGTGAGGTCCTCATGGATTATATCGTTAATGGCAATGTCCAAACGAGTAAAGGAAATCTGGATGAGTGTATGGCTCCTCATAACTGCTATCCTTGTAGAGGAGATGATAAATGGATAAGTATCGCAGTTGCCACGGATGAAGAGTGGAGAATGTTCTGCAAGGTTATGGGTAAACCTGGTTGGACTGAAGAACAACGCTTTGCTACTGCCGCTAATCGTTGGCAAAACCAGAAAGAGCTGGACAAACTAATTGGGGAATGGACAATTAACTACAATCATCATGAATTAATGGAGATGCTTCAGGAAGTTGGAGTAGCAGCTATACCATCTTTTAATGCCAAGGAATTATTCCACGATCCTCATTTGAATGATCGCCAATGCTGGACAAGAGTCATTTATCGGACGCTAGGAGAACAAGCAGCGCTAGCTCCTCCCTGGAAACTTTCAGCCACCCCCGCGGCGATTAGCTCACCAGCACCTCTATTCGGAGAGCATTCAAATCATGTGTACAAAGAGCTCCTCGGTATGACAGACGACGAGATCGCTCTTTTAGAAAAGGAAGAGGTAATCTATTGAGACAAACAAGAGGATACCTTCAATAATAGAAGTCCACTGATCGATAACGTGGTACAGCTAACTGATTAGATTATTCTTTCCAGGCATCTTCCCCGATGAGAGGTACAAAACGGCAGCCACCTAGATTCTCGACCACATTGCGCTTCTTATTCTTGGTTACCTTAATTAGATCTTGCTCCCATCTGGAACCTACCGGGATTATTAGTCTTCCTCTCACATTTAACTGCTCAAGAAGAATGTCAGGAATATGAGGCGCACCAGCGGTAACTATAATGGCATCATAGGGAGCGCCAGCTGGCCAACCCATAGTATTCTCAGCCATATGGATCTCGATATTTGTATAACCTAGCTCGCTTAGAACTCTCCTGGATGATTCTATCAATTGGGGTATACGCTCGATACTGACTACCCATTTGCTCAGTTCAGCCAATATTGCTGCCTGGTAGCCACTTCCGGTGCCTATCTCCAGTACCTTTTCACTACCCCTAAGCCCCAAAGCTTGAGTCATCAGAGCCACGATAAGGGGTTGGGAGATAGTCTGGCCAAAACCAATGCTTAGAGGTATATTTTCATAGGCTGAATGGTAACGATCTAACGGTATGAAAAGCTCACGGGGTATATGTGCCATTGCTGCAAGCAAACGCTTATCACTGATCTCTTGACTCAGGTAGTCAAGCAGTTTAGCTCGGGCAGACTCTAAACCCACGCATGTACTACTTAGGAATTTTAACCCAGCACAAAGGTCAATACAATGATGATTAGAAAAAGAGCACCGGCAATAATACCTATGCGCCGCAGCTCGGGCAATACATAATGATGCTGGGTGGCTTGAGCTGAGGATGAAGGATATTCAACTGAAGATGCTGTGGCTATAGGTGCCAATGTTGATTTAGATGATTGGGTATGCTTGATTGGACTTTTTTTAGGTAACGTTCCACCACTTCGGTATTTAGCTCTAGCTCGTCTCGATTTTTTTGACATATCCCTACTCCGAAAGAATTGGTGCCATATTTTTCACGCTGCGCCCATTTTTAAAAAGTGCAGCACTTGTTAACTCTAATCTCTACTCAAGGATGCGTTTCTACTTGCTTGTATGCCCTGGTAGTTGAGATGTGGGCATGCCCCAAAAGCTCTTGAACAGACTGCAAATCAGCACCGCCTTTTAGTTTATGGGTGGCAAAGCTATGGCGCAGACTGCGGGGAGTGACTTTGGTGTCTAAACCAACTCTATCTGCATAACCTTGAACGATTTGCCAGAAGCCCTGTCTGGTAAGCCGCTCACCACGGCGGTTAAGGAACAGAGCGACCTCCTCCTCGTTGTTCAACAGATCAGGTCGAGCATTGTCTATATAATCTCCAACAAGCCGTGCTATGTGCTGGTCTAGAGGAAGAACTCGCTCTCTGGTGTTTCGCCCCCTAGAACGAACACTACCGGATTTAAATTCAATATCCTCCACATTTAATGCCATTAATTCACTGGCTCTCAGACCAGTTGCGTAGAGCAACTCCAACATTGCTCTGTCTCTCTTAGCCTCTATAGTAGAAAGCTTTGCTGGCTCTGCCAATAAACGGCGAACCTCGGAAACAGACAAAGGCTTGGGCAATGACTTACTTATCTGGGGTGAAGCCAGGTTCGGCGCAAGATCGCTTCGCAGCTTACCTGTCTCCACCATGAACTTGAGAAATGATTTGGCCGCAGCTACCTTACGAGCTACTGTAGATTGTGTGTATTTTCTTTCTTTTAGACTACGCATATAACCTGATAAGAGGCTTGCATCCAGTGTAATCTTGTTATAGTCAAGTCCACTATTGGTAATTTGGGAATCTGCATAAGAGGCTAATTGGCTCAAGTCACTATTGTAAGCTGACAGTGTATTCGGGGAATACCTCTTCTCCTTGGCTAGATAATCGAGGAATGACTTTATGTCTTCTTTCATTTTAAGTGGCCATGCTTATTTTAGCATATTGCCAGTAAGTCAGGCTATCCAAAGGAAGGTATTCTGAAAACCTTTTGTCTCCCTTAAAACCTAATGTTACAATAGGTCGTACTGTGATGCAACTGTCAATCAAGACACAGGCAAGAGCCTTACCTGCAAAACCTGGAGTCTATCTATTCAAAGATAGTCAGGAAAAAGTCATTTACGTCGGTAAGGCATCCAACCTCCACAATCGTGTGAGGAGTTACTTTAGTCCTAGTACCAATTTACCACCCAAGCATCGTCGGTTGGTGGCCAATATAAGCGATTTCGAGTCTATTATTACCGATTCTGAGCAAGAAGCGCTCATTTTGGAGTGTAATCTGATAAAAAAATATCGCCCTCGCTATAATGTACGCTTAAAAGATGACAAAACCTTTCCTTATCTCAAAATAGACCTTAACAACGATTGGCCTGGGGTATATGTTACCCGTCGTTTTCACAATGATGGAGGCAGGTATTTTGGTCCCTTTGCTAGCGCTGGTTCAGTACGTAAAACTCTAAGTCTGATAGCAAAAATTTTCCCTTTCCGTTCCTGTAATAGATCTATTACAGGAAAAGATTCCAAGCCATGCCTCGAATATCATCTACACCGTTGCTTAGGCCCCTGCATTGGTGCTGTGAGTAAAGAGGACTATGATGAAGTAATAAGACAGGTTATCCTGTTTCTTGAGGGCAAACAGGAACTAGTACTTCGGGAACTCAAGTACGGAATGAAGAAAGCCGCGCAGCAACTCCAATTTGAGAAAGCAGCCTTTATTCGTGACCAGATTCAAGCTATAGAAAGCATAATTGAAGGGCAAAAGAGTGCCTTTGCAGTAAGAGGAGAGCAGGATGTTATCGCCCTGGCGCAGACTAAAAACCTGGCTTATGTAGAGATTTTCTTCATCCGAAATAATAAACTCCTGGGGCGTGATCACCTTCTTGTCGATGGCGTCCGGGATGAAGAGGCAAGTCAAATCATGACCAGCTTCATCAAGCAATACTATGCTTCAGCTTCGTCAATACCGCCGTTGCTTTTACTACAGTATCCAGTAGATGAGCCGGCAATAATCACCGAATGGTTGAGGAATTTAAGAGGAGCATCAGTCAGAATTTGTTTACCTCGCCGGGGCGTCAAGAAGCAACTGGTAGATATGGTTGCTGACAATGCCCGGCAGGGTTTGGAGTTATACCAACTGAGGAAATCAGCAAGTGTCGGGCATGTTACTGTGTTGAAAGAATTGAAGGATAGGCTTCATTTACCTAACACTCCGACGAGAATAGAAGGCTATGACATTTCCAATATTCGAGGCAACTTAGCTGTGGGTAGCATGGTTGTCTTTGACAAGGGTATACCCAAGTCAACTCACTACCGACGCTTCAAAATCAAGACGGTAGCTGGTATTGATGATTATGCCATGATTCAGGAAGTGCTAAGGCGACGTTTCAAGAGGCGCCTGGCATCTGATGAGAAGTGGTCAATACTTCCTGACCTGGTTCTTATTGATGGCGGCAAAGGACATCTCAATGCCGCTCTGGAAATAATGGAGGAGTCAGGTCTCGACTCTATTCCAATCGCCAGCCTGGCTAAAGAAAGGGAAGAGGTATTCATCCCCGGTGTTTCTGAATCACTCGATATCCCGCAAACTTCGCCAGCACTTCATTTGCTTCAGCGGATTAGAGATGAGGCACACCGTTTTGCATTGGGCTATCATCAGAGATTGCGGCATAAGGATGGCATAGCTTCGGTTCTCGATGATATTCCTGGCATTGGACGCAAACGCAAAAAAGCCTTACTAGAGAGATTCGGTTCGGTGCAAATTATTAAAGAGGCATCGGTAGACGGGTTAGCCATGGTGGAAGGGATAACCAACAAGCTGGCTGAACGAATAAAGGAATATCTGTAATTTCTCCAACAAGTTCTTCATCAACGCAACCTTGCGACCAATATCTAGTGCTATATGAGACAATTCATGGATCAGGCAGATGAAGAAGAGGGCATATTGTTGGTAACTCCCATCATGTGTGGAAATGTCTATTATGTTTGAAAACAGCAAAGCGTTGCGTACAGAATTTCAGTCGATTCGGTTTGGCTAGCTTTTCAGTCAAATTAGACTTTAATCAGTGTCCCTAGCTATAATTAAACGACTGATGGAAGAAGCAAACAATGAATCAAGACTGCCGGCGATAAGCCCCCCAAAATTTCTTAACGAAGGTCTCGTCTGGGTAAACAATCGCCGCAGTTACATTAAGACCACAAAATTATCAGGGATTTCTTCATTCTTGATGCTCCATGTCTTCTTATTTGAGTTTCTTTTCCTAGCTTTAATCATAGCCTTACTATTACTCGGCCTCGCACTTTATGTAATGTTTCGTTTCTTATTTTCCTTACCCAGACTAAGAAAAAGAGCTTCAGGGCTTCGCTAAGAGCAGTAAAACTGGTTATCGTTACATCCGAAAAATCACACTTCAGCTTTCACAGCTTTTCCAACTGCGCTAAGTCAAATTTCATGCCATCTCGTGCAGCGATAACTGGAACGCCTGTATCTTGACCTAACTGTTTGGCCAATTCCCATGGCTTAGCTCGCCATATTGACATACCAAAATGGGTAAGTATGGCAGCTTTTGGCTTCACTTCCTCGATTATCTGCCTTGCTTCAGGAAGAGATAGGTGATCAATCAATGCATGGGATTCGAGCATAACAACATTCATAATTAGTAACTCAGCCCGATAATAACTGGGCAACTTAGCAAAATGCTTGGTGTCGCTAATCCAAGCGAAAGTGTGCCTTGGTGTAGTAAAAACGAAACCATAGGTTTCTACTGAATGATGATGTCTGACAGGGGTTTCGAAGTGGACATCGTTGACGGAATAAGATTTGCCCTCGGACAGAGTCTCGATGCTTTGTGGATAGGTTTGCAGGTAAGGGAGAATAACAGCTTCCTTATTCATAGCATCGGATGGAGCAAAGACTACACCTCTTTGCTTCCATCCACCCTCAGTCATGGCTTCAACCATGATATTGATATCACCCGAGTGATCAAGGTGTTTATGGGACAAAATGATAGCTTCAAGCTTAGAAGGGTCGAGCTTTCTCTTAATTGCCTGGACTAAACAGCCAGGGCCGGGGTCGAGGAGTATCTCGGTACCACCGAGATTAAGCCATGCACCACCTGAAGCCAAGAGTTGCTTGGTCACCACAAACCGAGCACCGGCAGTGCCAAGGAAGGTTATTGTATCCGATGCTTTGTCCATAGCCATAATTATAGCAGGAAAGCTAGCCTATTTATTGGTGTTTTTGCTAAAATTGGCTGTATTCCATAATCCCCAGAAAGGAAAATATGGCGGATTTAGAAAAGGATATTGCTCAACTGCTTAGAGAATATCAGGCCAGAACAGGAAAACCAATAATGATAGGCACAGTGGAATCTGCTTCTGGTGGCAGAATATGTGATAGGATAACCAATGTCCCGGGTAGCTCTGACTACTATAAAGGTTCCATAGTTGCTTATAACAACGAAGTAAAAATGGACATTGTTGGGGTTGACGATGAAACCATTGCGAATCACGGAACTGTTAGTCCCATGACAGCTATAGAGATGGCAGAAGGCGGTAGGAAATTGCTCAATGTAGATATCTGTCTATCTGATACCGGGATTGCCGGACCTGCTGGTGCTACAACAGGAAAACCCGTAGGGCTATTCTACATTGGTTTATCTGCGGAAGGCACCACGTTAAGTCGGGAACACCGTTTTCGAGGCAGTCGAGAGAGGAATAAGGAAAGGGCGACTGAAATGTCGCTGAGCCTGTTGAAGGAATATCTGCAAACATGCCTGAGCAAAATAAGCGATGCCACTTTAGAAGAAAAACACGTGGTCACGTGTTTTCTTGAACATGGTGGGAAAATCCTGATTTTGAGGCGGAGCGGTAAAGTGGGCACATATCGGAGAAGCTGGGCCGGAGTAAGCGGCTATATGGAGATAAGTGATCTGGAACAAGCCTTTACCGAGATAAGCGAGGAAACAGAGTTGTATAAGAAAGACCTGAAATTGGTGAAGAAAGGTGAACCTTTAGATGTAGTTGACCTAAACCTTAACCAAAAATGGGTTGTCCATCCTTTCCTTTTTCATGTGAAGGCTCCAGAAAAAATCAAGCTCGATTGGGAGCATACAGAGATGAAATGGATTAAGCCCAGAGAACTCACCAAATATAGCACTGTCCCCGGCCTAAAAGAGGCACTGAACCGTGTGATCAAGTGAAATGCCACTACACATAATCCTTTTAACCCTCGCGGGAACTGAATATGCTGGCTAAAGTAGTGAGCTGTGCCGTGGTTGGTTTGGATGGAGCTATCATTGAAGTGGAAGTCGACATCTCCCAGGGACTTCCTTCTTTCACCATTGTCGGTCTTCCGGATACTGCTGTGCAAGAATCTCGGGAGCGAGTTCGGGCTGCTATTCGAAATTCTGGCTGCACTTTTCCAACAAAGCGAATTACAGTAAACCTGGCACCAGCAGACCTGAAGAAAGCCGGCCCTGCTTACGACCTGCCAATTGCTATCGGTATCCTGCTCAGTTCAGAGCAACTATACGCCGATGTTTCTAAAGTACTCTTCCTGGGTGAACTTTCTTTGGATGGCAGTCTGCGTCATGCTCATGGGATTTTACCTATGGTGTCTCTTGCCCAGGAGAAAGGTTTCCATGAAGTTTTCGTTCCTGCAGAGGATGCCGACGAGGCTTCCCTGCTGGATGGTATTAAAGTCATCTCGTCTGTCTCATTGGCTCAACTGGTTACCCACCTTCGTGGAGAGATATCAATTCCCCCCTATCAGCCAGACAAGGACTGGAGAGAAGTCACCTTCGACTCTTCTCAGGCTGATTTGGCTCACATAAAAGGACAGGAACATGCCAAACGTGCTCTCGAAGTGGCTGCTGCTGGTGGGCACAATGTCCTCATGTCCAGACCACCAGGAAGTGGTAAGACCATGCTGGCTCGTTCGTTGCCTTCTATAATGCCGGCGATGACTTTAGCTGAGGCTTTGGAAGTAACTAAAATCTACAGCGTCAGTGGACTGCTTTCTCAAGATATGCCTTTAATAAACCAGCGCCCATTTCGCTCGCCTCATTACACAATCTCTCATGCCGGATTGGTCGGCGGCGGACACTGGCCCAGACCTGGTGAAATAAGTCTAAGCCATCGTGGTGTACTCTTCCTCGACGAACTTTCTGAATTCAGCCATCTAGCTCTGGAATCATTACGTCAGCCTGTAGAAGACAAAGTAGTCACTATCAGCCGCGCCCAAGGTAGCCTCACCTTCCCGGCCAATTTCATGCTCGTGGCAGCTATGAACCCGTGTCCCTGCGGTTATTATGGTGACCCGGTTAAAGAGTGCAAATGCTCATCGGGCGAAATCTCACGCTACGAGAAGCGGATAAGTGGGCCACTCCTCGACCGAATT